>NZ_BAAKJE010000212.1:0-229 GCF_059704565.1 Massilia sp. NBRC 108631 | reverse complement strand
AGCGTTGCGCCAGTTCCGCCTCGCAGCCGCCATTGCCGGCCAAGTCCAGCAAGCCGACCATGAGCCGGCAGGCGCTGGCCTCGGGCAAATTGTCGCGCAGTTGCGCCCACATCTGGCGGTACTCTGTGCGGGGAAACAGCGCATCGCGCAGCACCGAGCGCGCCAGCGCGCCGGGTTTGCGCTTGAGTGCCGGCAGCAGATGACGGTAGTCGACGACCTTGGCGCGTCC
>NZ_BAAKJE010000211.1:0-269 GCF_059704565.1 Massilia sp. NBRC 108631 | reverse complement strand
CGTGGTTTGAGTCAGGCCGAGACGGCTTGACCCGAAAGTTGACGATAGTAATTCATTTCAGCTTCAGCCGGCGGGATGTGGCCGATTGGCTCCAGCAGTCGGTGGTGATTGAACCAGGATACCCATTCCAGCGTAGCCAATTCGACGGCTTCGCGTGTCTTCCAAGGAGCGCGGCGGTGGATCAGCTCTGCTTTGTAAAGCCCGTTAATGGTCTCAGCCAGAGCGTTGTCGTAGCTGTCTCCTTTGCTGCCGACGGACGGTTCAATTCC
>NZ_BAAKJE010000210.1:0-269 GCF_059704565.1 Massilia sp. NBRC 108631 | reverse complement strand
CGTGGTTTGAGTCAGGCCGAGACGGCTTGACCCGAAAGTTGACGATAGTAATTCATTTCAGCTTCAGCCGGCGGGATGTGGCCGATTGGCTCCAGCAGTCGGTGATGATTGAACCAAGATACCCATTCCAGCGTAGCCAATTCGACGGCTTCGCGTGTCTTCCAGGGAGCGCGGCGGTGGATCAGCTCTGCTTTGTAAAGCCCGTTAATGGTCTCAGCCAGAGCGTTGTCGTAGCTGTCTCCTTTGCTGCCGACGGACGGTTCAATTCC
>NZ_BAAKJE010000209.1:0-70540 GCF_059704565.1 Massilia sp. NBRC 108631 | reverse complement strand
GATGTCGCTGTGGTTGACCTGGCCGGCGGCGAACAAAGCCAGGTTGGCGCGCGCTGCGCTGGCGGCGGCCGCCGCGCTGCCGCGCGCGGCGGCCGCTGCCGATTTCGCAGCCGGCGCCGCGAGCATGCCGGCCAGCGCCTGCGCGTCGTCCCCGGTGCCGGCGCACAGCACCTTGGATGGACAGGAAACCACTTGCAGGTGGATTTCGGCCAGGCGCGCAGCGATGTGCGCCACGCCTTCGGGCGTCGCCGCCAGGCGCCCCAGCTCGCCCAGGAAGGGCAGCATGGCCACGCCGCCGCAGGCGTTCTCGAAGCGGCGCAACGGTGACAGCGGTGCGGTGGCTGCCAGCGACGCATACACGTTGCCCGAGCTGGCCAGGCCGTTGATGCGGTTTTTCACCATGCGGGCGACCAGGAAGGCGATGCGTTCATGCTCGTCGAAGCGCGGGCTGCCGATGTAGGCTTCCAGCACGGCGGCCATATTCGCATGTTCCTCGCGCAGGCCGGTGACGGAGAACTGCAGCGCCAGGTCCAGCGTGTCGTCGGCCTTGACCAGCGCTTCCAGGCCAAGCTTGAAGGCAGGCACCATGCGCTTGCGCCATGCCCCGGCCTGTTCATAGCTGTGGCCGGCCACACCCAAGTCGCGCCGCAGGTCCGCATATAGCTGCAGCCACGGCCATGCCGATTCCGGCAGCGCGCCCACGTCGTATTGCACCACGGCGTAGGAGATGCCGTTGGAGGCAATCGGGAAGAGGTATTTGCCGTCCTGCGCGGCCGGAATGGCGGGCAGGGGGCGCGGATGCGGGCTGACATCGCCCGGCTTGATGCGGGGCAGCAGCGTGGTGTCGGACGGCAGGCGCTGGTGCGCATCCAGCGCCACGCTGTCGGCTTCGATGCGCGCGCGTTCCTCGCCGCTGAGCGCGGCCAGCCTGGCGGCCAGTCCTTCCTCTTCCGCGGCCGCGCGCGCGGTGAAGAAGTCGGCATCGGGCACGATGGCGGCGTCCAGCCGGGCCGGCGAGTCGAGCAGCGCGCGCACCAGGCCCTTGAAGAAGGCCGGGTCGGCAATATCCTGTTCCAGGCTGCGCAGCACGGCCTCGCTGTCGAAGGCGCCCACCACGTCGCCGCCGCGCATGGCCACCGGCAGCGCCTGCAGCATGCGGTTCATCACGTTCGGCATGCGGCCGCTGGAGGTGTCGCGCTGGCTGTACTTGATGTCGCGCAATGCGGCCTGCAGTGCCGATTGCGGCACGCCGGCGTTGGCAGCGTCCTCCAGCGCGGCCCACACGCGGGCGCGGGCATCGGCCAGCTGGTGCTGCGCCAGGCCGTCCATTCCCAGGTGGAACAGCAACTGGCGCGGCCCCGTATCCATGCCGTTCAGGCGCGAAGGGCGGCCGTAGCCGGCCGATTCCATGGCTTTCTTCAGTGGTGCGGAAGCGTCGCCCAGCAGGCCGGCCTGCAGCAGGTTGGCGTGGTGCTGGACGGTGGCGTCCGACGACTCGCCCATCAGCCAGGTGAGCTGGAAACCGAATTCGTCGCCGCGCGCGCTCTGCGAGGGTACGCGGATGGTGGCTTCGCGCGGCGCGGCGGCCGCCGCCAGCTGCGGCATGCGGCGCGGCATGGCGCCCGGCAGCCTGCTCAGCACCCGCTCGGCGACGTGGCGCTGTATTTCGGCGGCGGGAATGTCGCCGGCTGTCATGAACACCGCCTGCGACGGGTGATAGTGGCTGGCGTGGAAGTCCTTCAGCATCTGGTGGCTCAGCTCCGGTATCGCCAGCGGGTCGCCGCCGGAGACGACCTCGTAGGTGGTGTCCTTGAGCAGGGCCGCGCTGATGCCGTTGTACAGCGCCCGCGTGGGATCGGCGAACGCGCCCTTCATTTCGTTGAACACCACGCCCTGGTAGCGCAGCTTGCCGTCTTCCAGGGTGTGGCGCCAGCCTTCCTGCAGGAAGTTCAGGTAGTCCAGGCGCGGGAAGAAGGTGGCGTCCAGGTAGACATCCAGCAGGTTGAAGAAGTCGTTGCGGTCGGTGCTGGCGAAGGGATAGACGGTGCGGTCGGCATACGTCATCGCGTTCATGAAAGTGGCGGTGGAGCGGCGCAGCATGGAGAAGAACGGCGCACGCACCGGATAGCGCTGCGAGCCGCACAGGGCCAGGTGTTCCAGGATGTGGGCGCGGCCGTCGCTGGTGTCGGGCACGGTCGGAAAGCCGACCAGGAAAGCCAGGTCGGCTCCGGCGGTGGCCAGGTGGATATGGCGCGCGCCGGACGACGGCGCCACGTATTCTTCCACGGTGGCTTGCAGGGCGGCGATGCGGTGGCTGCGGACTAGTTCGAACGTGTTCATGAGGCTTTCCTTTGACGGGGTCAGCCTATCGTACACAAAGCCGGGTCAGACCGCCATCGGCGCCGTGATGGGCGCGTGGTGCCGGTAGCCTTCCAGCGTGAAATCGGCGGGCTCGATCTTTTCCAGCCACTCCGGTTCGTACTTGCCGGTCTTGGCGAAATCGGGTACGCGTTCGGCAATCACCAGCCTGGGGGCAGGGAAGGGCGCGCGTGTGAGCTGTTCCTGCACCATGTCCATGTGGTTCTCGTAGATGTGGGCGTCGCCGATGAAATAGGTGAACCAGCGCGGCGTGTAGCCGGTGAGGCGGCCCACCAGCGCGAGCAGGGCGGCGCCTTCGGCCAGGTTGAACGGCGTGCCCAGGCCGATGTCGTTGCTGCGCACGTACAGGCACAGCGAGATTTCCTTCGTTGTGGCGTTCGGGATGAACTGGTACAGCAGGTGGCAGGCCGGCAGCGCCACCTGGTCCAGCACGGACGGGTTCCAGCCGTGGAACAGGATGCGGCGGCTGCCGGGATTGTTGACGATGCTGTCCAGGCACTCGCGCAGCTGGTCGATGGCCTTGTACATCAGCACCTTGCGCACGCCGCCTTCCTCCAGCGGCGCCACCTGGCGGTAGCCGTTCTTTTCGGCGTCGGCGATCTGCGCGGCGGCGGCCGCGTCGAGCAGCTTGTAGCCCGGCCATTCGCGCCACTGCACGCCGTACACGGGACCGAGGTCGTCGGTGCCGGTGCGGTAGGGATTGTCCAGCCACTGCTGGTTCTCGTTGGCGTTCTGGTCCCACACCTTGCAGCCCAGCGCGCGGAAGTCGGCCGCGCTGCGCGAGGCGCGCAGGAATGCGCACAGCTCACCCACCACGGATTTGAACGCGAGCTTCTTGGTCGTCACGGCGGGGAAACCGTCCTTCAGCAAGTCGAAGCGCATCATGGCGCCGGGCACGCTGAGCGTGCGGATGCCGGTGCGGTTGTCCTGCCAGCTGCCGGTTTCGAGGACGGTACGGATCAGATCAAGGTATTGCTGCATGCGGTTCTCCAACGTAAAGCGTGTTTTTCAGAGCGGGATTCTACAAGGCCTTAGCGTTTCACGCTGCCACGGCCGGTCTTCCGGCTCGGCGCGATGGCTTGTGCGCGGCCTTCGGCGCGGGCTGCGGACTTGGCGCCGCGTCCGCCGGCGACGATGATTTTGCCCTGGCCCTGGCTTGCATTGCGGCCACCGCCGGCCGCCTCGGCCATGGCGCGCAGGGTGGCGGCGTTGCTGCCACGGCTGCCTGGCGCGGGTACTTTGGCGGCCGGGGCGCCCGGCTTGCCGCTGCCCGCCGCACCGCCTTTGCCGGCGCCGCCGCCGCTGGCTGCGCCGGTTGGCCGGCCTGCCGCCGCAGCGCCAGCCTTGCCGCGAGCCGGACCGCCGGCGCTGCTTGCTGCCGGGCCGCCGGCCTTGCCCCGCGCCGCGCCGCCGGCAGTCCGGGCGCCGCCCGCCGCTTGCTGCGCCAGCGCCGCCTTGCCGCCGGCAGGGCCGGTGAACGGGCGTTTCTTCTTGCCGGCCACAGCCTGCTTGGCGGCTGGTTTCGGCGTGCCGGTTTCCGGCACGCGGTGGTCCGCCTCGAAACCGGGTTCCTCTTCGCGGCGCAGCACCTGTTTGGTGAGCTTTTCGATGGCCGCCAGCAGGTCCACCTCGTCCGCGCACACCAGCGAGATCGCCACGCCGTCCGCTCCCGCGCGTCCGGTGCGGCCGATGCGGTGCACATAGTCTTCCGCCACGGTGGGCAGGTCGAAGTTCACCACCAGCGGCAACGCTTCGATGTCCAGGCCACGCGCGGCCACGTCGGTAGCCACCAGCACCTGCACTTCGCTGGCCTTGAAGCGCGCCAGCGCGCGCAGGCGGGCCGGCTGCGGCTTGTCGCCATGGATGGAGTCGGCGCGGATGCCATGCTCGACCAGCGTTTTCACCAGCACGTCCACGCCTTTGCGGGTCTTGACGAACACCAGGACCTGGCCCCAGCGCTGCTTCTTGAACAGGTGCAGGAACAGTTCCGGCTTGTGCGCCTTGTCGGTGGTGATAATCCACTGCTTGACCGACTTGGCGGCGATATTGCGCGCGCTGGCCTGGATCGACAGCGGGTCGTTCAGCAGGATCTCGGCAAGGCTGCGCACGTCGTCCGAGTAGGTGGCCGAGAACATCAGCGTCTGGTGCTCGTCCGGCAGCGCGAGCAGGATGGCTTCCAGGTCGTCCGCGAAGCCCAGGTCCAGCATGCGGTCCGCTTCATCGAGCACCAGCGACTCCAGCTGCTCGAACTGCAGCACGCCCTGGCGGAACAGGTCCAGCAGGCGGCCGGGGGTGGCCACCATCACGTCCAGGCCCTTGTTCAGCTTGGCGATCTGCGGTTCGATCGGCACACCGCCGTACGCCACGTGGCAGCGCATCGGCACGTTGCGGCCGTAGCTGCGGAAGCTTTCGTACACCTGCTCGGCCAGCTCGCGGGTGGGCACCAGCACCAAGCAGCGCACGTGGTTCGGCGCGGCGCGTTCGCCTTGGCTCAGGCGCTGCAGCAGCGGAATGGCGAAGCCGGCGGTCTTGCCGGTGCCGGTTTGCGCGGCGGCCATCAAGTCGCGGCCGGCCAGCACGGCGGGAATGGCTTGCTTCTGGACCGGGGTGGGCGTGGTGTAGCCTACCGTGTCCAGCATGCGCAGCAGGGGATCGATAAGGCCGAGGGATGCGAAAGTCATGGGAATCTTTATTGTTATTGGGCGGGAGCGGCCAGTTCGGCGCTCCACAGGGTAAGGATGGCGTGCAGGCGCTGGTCGCTGATGGCGAGCAGGTTGTCGCCCACATACCATTCGGTGGCGCTGTGGCCCGGCAGCTGCGCCTGGCTGACGCGGTTGAACAGCCAGACGCCGTGTTTTTCCGCGAAGGCGTTGCGGATGGCGACGGCGCGCTCGCGGTCGACCGGCATATGCAGATGCAGCAGGTTGGCTTGCGGGCGCGCCGGATTCGGCGCCAGCAGCGGATGGCTGCGCAGCGTTTCGAACAGCGCTATGGTGCGTTTGAAGTACTGCGGCATGGCGGCCAGGCGCGCGTCGAACTGCATGGCGGCGGCCACCACGTAGGGCGTGCGGTGGATCACGTTGCCGCCCTGGCGGCGGAACCATTCCTGCGCCTTGGCCACAAAGCCGATGTTGCCCAGCAGCATGGCGCCGCCCAGGCCGCCGATGCCCTTGTAGAGCGAGACATAGACCGTGTCGAAGCCGGCGCAGATTTCGTGCAATGGCTTGCCATAGGCTGCGGCGGTTTCCCACAGGCGCGCGCCGTCCATGTGCAGGTGGATGCGGCGCGTGCGGCAGTAGTCCTTGATGGCTTGCAACTCGTCCCAGCCGGGGCACTGGCCGCCGATTTCGCGTGCCGGCAGTTCCAGCGACACCGCGCCGAGGTGGTCGGGCAGGGCCTGCAGGTCTTCCAGCGTCCACGGACGGTGCGGATCGCCGATCTGCAAGGCCTGGAAATGGCCCAGCAGCTGGTGGTTGCCGCGTTCGTGCCTGAAGATGTGGGCGGTGGGGTGCAGCGCCGCCAGCGGGCTGCCGCGCTCCATGCAGGCCAGGCGCAGCGCCGTCACCTGCGTCATGGTGCCCGTGATGCAGAAGGCGGCCGCCTCGAAGCCCAGCAGGTCCGCCACCTTGCGCTCGAACGACTGGATCAGCGGACCTTCGCCGTACACGTCGTGCGTCACGTCGTTGGCGGCGCACCAGGCGGCCATGGCCGCGAACGTCTCGGCCGGCGCGGGCTGGCGATGGCCGGGCAATACGGTGTGGCACATCTGGCGCAGTTCGGCGTCGGTCACGGGCGGTCTCCTGAAAGAACGTGATTTTACAGGACTGGCGCGGGCGGCAATGGTTGTGGCGCGAATCGCGGGCCGCATTGCCGCCTCAGGCGTGACATGCGGCCCGGCACGGCCGGTCGCCGCATGCGGATACGGTTCAGTAATATGCAGGGCGCGTTTAAACCGCCGTTGCTAGTGCACCACGTGCACGTTGTGGAACTGCAGCGCGGCCAGGTTGGCGTAGATGCCGCCCAGCGCCACCAGCGAGGCGTGCGTGCCGGTTTCGACAATCTTGCCGTCTTCCATGACGATGATGCGGTCGGCGCGCTGCACGGTTGCCAGGCGGTGCGCGATGATGACCGTGGTGCGGCCTTGCATGGCCGCTTCCAGCGCGCCTTGCACCAGGCGTTCGGATTCGGCGTCCAGCGCGCTGGTCGCTTCATCCAGCAGCAGCAGCGGCGGATTTTTCAGCAGCGCGCGGGCGATGGCGATGCGCTGGCGCTGGCCGCCGGACAGGCGCACGCCGCGCTCGCCCAGGAAGGACTGGTAGCCGTTCGGCAGCCGCTCGATGAATTCGTGCGCCGCCGCCAGCTTGGCGGCCTGGATCACTTCCGCGTCGGTGGCGCCGGCGCGGCCGTAGCGGATGTTTTCCATCGCGTCGGTGGAGAAGATCACCGTGTCCTGCGGCACGATGCCGATGGCGTCGCGCAGGGTGTGCAGGTCGAGCTGGCGGATGTCCACGCCATCGAGCTTGATGGCGCCTGCCTGCGGGTCGTAGAAGCGCAGGAACAGCTGGAACAGCGTGGTCTTGCCGGCGCCGGACGGGCCCACCACGGCCACCGTTTCGCCGGGCTTGATGTCCAGCGACAGGTGCGCCAGCGCCGCCGTTTCGGGGCGCGACGGGTAGTTGAAGGTCACATCGGCCAGCGTCAGCGCGGCGCCGTTGGCGGCGCGCGGCGGCAGCGCCAGCGGATGCGCGGGCGACTGGATTTCGGACTTGACCGACATCAGTTCCAGCAGGCGCTCGGTGGCGCCGGCCGCGCGCTGGGCTTCGCCCATCACTTCGGACAGCGCGCCGATGGCGCCGGCCACGATGGAGGCGTACAGGATGAACTGGCCCAGGTCGCCGCCGGTCATGGAGCCCTCCAGCACGGCGTGCGCACCGAGCCACAGCACGAACACGATGGTGCCGAACACCAGCACGATGGCCAGCGCGGTGAGCATGGCGCGCGCGCGGATGCGCTTCATGGCGGTGACGAAAGCGCCTTCGACCGACGCGCCGAAACGGTCGGTCTCGATTTTTTCATGCGTGAAGGCCTGCACGGTGGGCATGGCGTTCAGGATCTCGCCGGCCACGGCGGAGGCGTCGGCGATGCGGTCCTGCGAGTCGCGCGAGAGCTTGCGCACCCGGCGGCCGAACATCACGATGGGCAGCACGGTGAGGATCAGCAGGCCGATGATGATGGACGACAGTTTGACGCTGGTGACGAACAGCATGGCCAGGCCGCCGATGAACAGCAGCACATTGCGCAGCGCCATGGAGATGCTGGTGCCCACCACGGCCTGGATCAGCGTGGTGTCGGTGGTGATGCGCGACAGCACTTCGCCGGTCTGCGTGGTTTCGAAGAATTCCGGGCTTTGCGTGACCACGTGGCGGTACACCGCGCTGCGGATGTCGGCCGTGACGCGCTCGCCGAGCCAGGACACGGTGTAGAAGCGCGCCGCCGTGGCCAGCGCCAGCACAGTGGCCACGCCGAACAGGGCCAGGAACACCAGGTTCACGTGCTCGATGCTGCGTACCCCGGCCGAGGCGCCAAAGCCCAGGTCTATCATTTGCTTGAAGGCGGCCGGGATGGCCAGCGTGGCGCCGGCTGCCACCACCAGGGCCACGCCGGCCATGGCGAACTGCTTGCGGTAGGGGCGCAGAAAGGGCATCAGGCCCTTGAAGGCTGCCAGGCTGCCCTTCTTGAGTTCGCGGGATTCGCTGTGGGGGGCCGGTGTTGCGGCGTTGCTGCTGCCTGCCCCTGGGTTGACGTTGCTCTTGATACTGTCGGTCATCGTGTTGCCGTTGTTGTTGCGTTGTTCTGCGTTGTTATGGGTAAGCGAATTCATAGTTTCATGGGACTGGCATAGCCGGTCAGTTCCAGGTAGCCGCGCCCGGCGCGTGCGCCATCGCGGCTGACCGTCACCGCACCTTCCCAGTACACCGCGCCCGTGCTGCGGCGCGAATCGAGCTCCTGGTCTTCCTGCAGGGGCGCAATCCGCCACAGCGTGTTGCCTGTGGCGAGCTGGGTGGCGACGGGATACTCGGCATTGGTGCGGGGCGAACGCCACCGCCGTTGCGGGGTAAAACTGACCTGGTCCGGCGCGTAATGCGTGATCTTACCGGATGCATCGCGCCATGTCGCGTGCGCCCATAGTTTAGCACCTGTTTTGCCGCGGATCTGGAAAGCCATCAGCGCGCCGCCGTCGTCGAGGTTGGCGCTGACCCAGTCCCAGCCCGCCGCGTCGTCGCCCAGCACCTGCTGCGACCATTCGTGATCCAGCCAGGTGGCGCCGGTGACGGCCTGCGGCTTGCCGCCGCTGCGGGCAATGGTGCCGCTGGTTTTCAGGTGCGGTTCGCTGTAGTAGTAGCTGGCCTGCTGGGGGGCCGGGCCCTTGCGCGAGTAGCCGCGTTCACCCTGCAGCAGCACCGGCTGGGTGGGCGCCAGGGTCAGGTTGAGGGTGAAGCTGGCGGCCGCCAGGGTGACCTGGTAGCTGCCGTCCGGGCGGCGCGCCATGCGCCAGTCGTCCAGTTTCACGTCGGTGTCGCCGGACTTGGCGTAGGCCAGGCCGAAGCCTGCGCGGGCGCTGCGCTGGTCGTGCAGCAGCTTGCCCAGCGCCGGATCGGACAGCGCGGCATGCCCGATGATGAGCTGCTGCGGTGCGAATTTGCTGGGGTTGGCGCTGTCGATGCCCGTGGCGCGGCGGAAGAAAGTGACCTGGTAGCCGAGATCTTTGCCCTCGGGCGTCTTGAGCCAGCCGGTGGCGTACCACCACTCGGTCTTGTAGTCCGGGTGGGCCCCATAGTCCTGGGGGAAGGCCAATGTGGCGCCGGCGGGAAGGGGCGTGACGGCCGGGAAGGGGCGCGGGGCCGCCAGCGCCGCCGCCAGCAGCGCCATGGCGCAAAGCAGGGCGGCCAGCAGGCGCAGGAGGGGCGGCAACATCACCAATCCTCCCGCACCGCGCGGATCGGCGCGCCGGACAAGGCCTGGCGGCCGGCCAGCAGCGCCGTCAGCGCGGCGGCGGCCAGCAGCGCGGAGGCCACGCTGGCCAGCAGCGGCCACGGGAAGTGCATCTGCATGGTCCAGTGGAAGGACTGCGGATTGATGACGAATACCAGCACCAGGCTGATGATCCAGCCCAGCACCGCGCCGGTGGCGATGCCCAGTCCCGTCAGCGCGCCGCCCTCCAGCGCCAGGATGGCCAGGATCTGGCGCCGCGTTACGCCGATGTGGCGCAGCATGCCGAATTCCTTCGAACGCGCCAGGGTCTGGGCCGAGAAAGTGGCGGCCACGCCGAACAGGCCGATAATAATCGCTATAGCCTCCAGCAGATAAGTAACGGCGAAGCTGCGGTCGAAGATCGTCAGGCTCATGGCGCGCAACTCGGACAGCGCGCTCAGTTCCAGCCCGGCCCCGAACGGCAGCGCCTTCAGCGCCGCCTTGACCTTTTTCATGTTGTCGTCCCCATCGCCGCCTTTGGCCAGCCAGATGGCCGTGCTGTTGATGTCCATGTCGCCCGTGATGGCGCGGTAGTCGGCCAGCCGCATCTGCACCGAGCCGGAGGCGCGGGCGTAGTCGCGCCAGACGCCGGCCACGAAAAATTCATGCTGCCGGCCTTGCAGCGGCAGTTTCAGGATGCTGCCTGCGGCCACCCCGTACAGGTCGGCCATCGGCTCGGACACCCACACCGGCCGCCGCCCCTCGGGCACCGGCAGCGTGGGGCCGGTCATGGCCAGCAGCTTGTCGGCGTTGGCCGGCTCGATATTGCGCGCCATGAGCAGCACCGGCGGGCGCTCGGGCGCCAGGCTCACGCCGCGCGCACGCAGGAAATCGACCTTGGCCACGCCGGGCAGGGCGCGCACCTGCTCCTGCTCGCGCGGATTCAGGCCCGCCGTGGCGCCGCCGCTGGCGGTGCTGGCGTACAAGTCGGCCGGCAGGATTTGCAGCAGCCAGTCGTCGAGCGAGACGCGGAAGCTGGACACCATGATGGCCATGGCCACCATCAGGCTGAAGCTGGACAGCACGCCGCCCAGCGCGATGCCGGCCTGGCCGGAGGCGTTGGCCAGCCGCGCCAGCGCCAGGGCCAGCACCGGCGAACTGTCCGGCCGGTCCGCCGCAGCCGCGCTCCAGCGCGCGTGCAGGAGGCGGAATACCGTGGACGCCAGGCGCGGCATCAGCGCGATGGCGCCCACCAGCATCAGCGCAATTGAGAGGTAGCCGAAAATGGGCAGCTCCCACAGCGGCGGCATTTGCGACATGGCCGCCGCCACCGCCAGGCATGCCAGTCCAGGCCAGGCAAGCGCAAGGCGCGCCATGGCGGTCTCCTCGCTGCCCGACTTGAGCGCCACCGCCGGGGTGGCGCGCGCTGCCTCCATGGCGGGCGCCGCACAGCCCAGCATGGCCACGCCCGCACCCAGCGCGAAATACGCCAGCGCCGCCACCGGCGTGAACTGAACCTGCGGCTGCACGCCGGCGAAGTAGCCCGCGCCCAGGTCGCCGCCGAACAGGCGCAGGGCGGCGGCCGCCAGGCCATAGCCGGCCGCGATGCCGAGCAGCGAACCGGCCACGCCCAGCGCGCCGCCTTCCAGCAGGATCTGGCGTAGCAGGCGGCCGCGCTCCATGCCCAGCACGCGCAGCAGCGCGAACTGGCTGCGGCGCCGCATCACCGACAGGGCCTGGGTGGAAAAGACCAGGAAGGCGCCGGTAAACAGCGCCACCAGCGCGAGCACGCTCAGGTTGACGCGGTAGGCCCGGCTCATATTGTTGTTGCGGCTATTCTGGTCTTCGTCGTTCGGGCTGCCGACATGGAAGCGGCCCGGATGTTCCCGCTCCAGGTCGCGCGCCAGCTGCGCCTTGAACGCTTCGCGGTCCACGCCGCCGCGCAGCTTGAGGTCCACGCGCGACAGCTGGCCGACCCGGTTCAGGCGCCATTGGAGCGCGCCGATGTCCATCACGCCCAGGCGCTGCCCGGCGCGCACGCGCTGCAGCGGCCCGGCCACGCGCAAGGTCACCGCTTGCGTGCCCGATTGCAGCGCCAGCACGCCGCCCTGCGGCTTGAGCCAGGCCTGCGCGGCCGGGGACAGGAAGATGGCGTCGTCGGCCAGGGTATCGGCCAGGTGCTCCGGGTCCGGCGTGCCGAGCAAGTCGGGCGTGACGTAGCCGGCGCGGAACGGATCCAGGCCGATGATTTGCAGGGCCGAGCGCTGGCCCGGCAGCGAGGCTTGCACGTCCAGGACGGGCGAGGCGACCGCCACCCCGGGGCGCTCGGCCAGGCGCGGATAGACTTGCTCGTCGAAGGTGGCCTCGGCGCCGGTGACCTGCACGTCGGCTTGCCCGGACAAGCTCTTGATGGCGGAGGAAAACTCGTTGAACGCGGCCGCATTGATCAGGTGGATGGCGAAGCCGAGCGAGACACCGATGGCAATCGCGGCGATCGCCGTGATGGCGCGCACCGGATGCGCGCGCCATTCGCCCAGCAGCAGCCAGCGCGACAGCTTGCGCAGCGAGGCCGGCAGTGCGGCGGGCGGCGCAGCGCTCAACTGGCGCACGACAGCTTGAGTTTATCGGCGGCGCGCTGGGCCTTGATGCGGGCGCGCTCCTCGTGCTGCGGCTGGGCGCGGCGCAGGTCCTCGTCGGCCCACTTCCTGTCGAGCCGGAGCTTGTCGCATTTCTGGTGGCGCGCTGCGGCGGCGCGGCTGGCCGCGGCGTCTTCGCGCTCGTCGGCGGCATCGCGCTTGCGGCGCTCTTTTTCCAGCGCGTCGGCCTGCTTTTTCGCGCTTTTCAGCTCGGCCGCGGCCGACTTGCTGGGCGCGGGCGCGTCCGGCACCGCGATCACCGTGCCGCCTGCGCAAGGTTGCCCGGTGTAGGTGATCTTGCCGTCCTGCGTGCATTTGTGGACCGCCTGCGCGCCCGCATGGGGCGCTGCGGCGGCGCATAGCATGAGCAGGGTGGCGAGGGCGCGTGATTTCATAGGATCTTCCCGGGGTTCATTATGCCCTGCGGGTCCAATGCCGATTTGATCGCGCGCATCAAGTTCAGCTCCAGCGGCGACTTGTAGCGCGCCAGTTCATCCCGCTTCAGCGCGCCGATGCCGTGTTCAGCCGAAATCGAACCGCCGAAGCCTGCCACGCTGTCATGCACCACGCGGTTCACGGCATCCTGGTTGGCCAGGAAAGCTTCATTGGGAATGCCGTCCGGCGGCGCGACGTTGAAATGCAGGTTGCCGTCGCCGAGGTGGCCGAAGCACACCAGCTGGCAACCCGGGAAGGCCTGCTGCAGCAGCGGCGCCGTGCGGCCGATGAAGTCCGGGATGCTGGACACGGGCAGCGAGATGTCGTGCTTGATGTTCTTGCCGGCCTTGGCCTGCGCCAGCGGAATGTGCTCGCGCAGCTGCCACAGCCCGCGCGACTGGGCCACGGACGTGGCCACCACGGCGTCCTCGATGGTGCCGTTCTCCAGGGCCGCGTCGATGGCGCGCTCGAGCAGGCCCACCGCGTGCTCTGCCGATTCGCTGCTCGACAGTTCCAGCAGCACGTACTGGGCGTGCTGGCCGCTGAAGGGGCGCGGCAGCTGCGGGAACTGCGTTGCCACCAGCTGCAGGCAGAACGACGACATCAGTTCGAAACCGGTCAGGCTGGCGCCGCAGTAGTCCTGCATCAGCGCCAGCAGGCGCAGCGCGGCAGCGGGGGAGTCCAGCGCGGCCAGCGCGGTGATGCAGGCCTTCGGCTGCGGATAAAGTTTCAGCACGGCGCCGGTGATGATGCCCAGCGTGCCTTCGGCGCCGATGTACAGGTCGCGCAGGTCGTAGCCGGTGTTGTCCTTGCGCAGGCCGCGCAGGCCGTTCCAGATTTCGCCCTGCGGCGTCACCACTTCCAGGCCCAGGCACAGCTCGCGCGCGTTGCCGTAGCGGAGCACGGCGGTGCCGCCGGCGTTGCTCGACAGGTTGCCGCCTATGGTGCAGCTGCCCTCGGCCGCCAGCGACAGCGGGAACAGGCAGTCGTGCGCCGCCGCCGCGTCCTGCACTTGCTGCAGGATGCAGCCGGCGTCCACCGTCATGGTACGGTTCAGCGCGTCGGTTTCGCGGATGATGTTCAGGCGGGCCAGCGACAGCAGCACCGCCTCGCCGCTGCGGTCCGGTACGCCGCCCAGCACCAGGCCGGTGTTGCCGCCCTGCGGCACCACGGGGATGCCCCAGCGCGCGCAGGCGCGCACCACCTCGGCCACCTGCTGCACGCTGCCGGGCCGCAGCACAGCCAGGGCCATGCCGGTGTGGCGGCCGCGCCAGTCGGTGAGGAAGGGCGCCATGTCGGCCGCGCCGGCCAGCACGTGGCCGTCGCCCAGCAGTGTGCGGCAATGCGCCAGGAAGGCGTTCCGCATGGCGGTGGAGGGCGGGCTCATTTGGCTGAGTTCACCCTGTTGACCTTGTCCAGCAGGTCCTTGGTCAGTTGTTTGGCGGCCTTTTTGTAGGGCCGCACATACATGATGGCGCAGATGAAATAGACGGTCACGATCAGCGCTTCGCCCCAGCCCAGCCAGGCCGACAGGGAACCGGTATCGCTCCAGCCACGCACCACGCCTTCGGTGAAGTACAGCAGGATCACCATCGAGGTCCATTGCAGCGTGTAGACGTCGCGCTTGATGATGCCGGCCAGCGGGAACAGCAGCGGCGCCGCTTTCAGCGCCATCCACGAGCCGCCCGGCTTGAGCGGCGCCAGCCACATTTCCCAGGCGATGCACCACAGGATAAGCAGCACCATGCTGGCGATGGCGCCCCGGTGGAAGAATTTTTGCGACTTGGTTTCCATCATGCTCCCCGCAGCGTGCCGGCGCGCAGTGTGCTTGCAACCTCCGCCAGGCGGCGGCCCTGCGCCGTGGCCAGGCGCCTTTCATCTTCGGTCAATGGCTTGTTGCCGTCAAGGCCGGACCAATGGCTGGCGCCGTAGGGCGTGCCGCCGCTGGCGGTGGTCATCAGCTCGGCGTTGGTGTAGGGCAGGCCCATCACCATCATGCCGTGGTGCAGCAGCGGGATCATCATGGTCAGCAGCGTGGACTCCTGGCCGCCGTGCAGGCTGCCGGTGGAGGTAAACACGCAGGCCGGCTTGCCGGCCAGCGTGCCGGACAGCCACTCGGCCGAGGTGCCGTCCCAGAAGTACTTCATGGCGGCGGCCATATTGCCGAAGCGGGTCGGCGAACCCAGGGCCAGCGCCGCACAGTCGCGCAGGTCGTCCAGCTCCACGTAGGGTGCGCCCTCGGACGGCACGGCGGGCGCGCTGGCCTCGGCCACGGTGGACACCGCCGGCACGGTCCGCAGCCGCGCCTCGCAGCCCGGCACCGAATCGATGCCCTGCGCGATGAGCTCAGCCAGTTTGCGGGTTGCGCCGTGGCGCGAATAGTATAAGACGAGAATTATCAGATCTGGTGTGGTCATCTTGGTATTATAGGGCGCTTTGGAGTCCGGCAGGCATGCCGCGCTCCCGCAACAACAGTGCTTTAGCAGTGCTTTCGATCCGGGGTTCAATGTTTTCCAAGTATATCTATCCGTTTTTGCAGTACATATTCCGCACCTGTAACGTCGGCGTGGCCGTGCTGCGGGCCTTGTCGTGGCACGAGATCCGCGACATGTTCCTGTTCGCGCGCCGCCGCCTGAAGGAAGAGAGCCTGCCGCAGGTGGCCGGCAGCCTCACCTTCACCACGGTGTTCGCGCTGGTGCCGCTGCTGACCATCGCGCTGGCCATCTTCACCACCTTCCCCATGTTCGCCGCCTTGCGCAAGGCGCTGGAAGTGTATTTCGCGCAGAGCGTGATGCCCAAGCAGATCGCCACGCCCATCCTGAACAACCTCACCATGTTCGCGGCCAAGGCGACGCGCCTGTCGGCGGTGGGCGCGGTGGCGCTGGTGCTGACGTCGGTGGCCATGATGGGCATGATCGAACGGGTGTTCAACCGCATCTGGCGCGTGAAGGCCGAGCGCAGCTGGGCCCGCCGCATCCTGGTGTACTGGGCCATCCTGACGCTGGGGCCGGTGCTGGTGGGGGTGTCGCTCAGCCTGTCGACCCACGTCTACACCACCACCAGCGACCTGGTGGGCAATGTGCCGGTGCTGGGCGCGCTGCTCTACACCACGCTGTCCATCGCCGCCACCACGGCCGGCTTTACGCTGATGTACGTGGTGGTGCCGAACCGCCAGGTGGACTGGCGCGATGCGCTGTGGGGCGGCCTGCTGGCGGCGCTGTTCTTCGAGCTGGCCAAGCGCGGTTTCGCGGTCTTCATCACGCAGTTCCCGACCTATTCGCGGATCTATGGCGCGCTGGCGGCGCTGCCGCTGTTCCTGCTGTGGATCTACCTGTCCTGGCTGATCACGCTGGTGGGCGCGCTGTTTACCGCGGCGCTGCCGGTGGTGAAGTACGAACGCTGGTGGCACGAGGCGGTGCCGGGCGGAGAGTTCGTGGACGCGATGGCGATCCTGAAGGTGCTGCACGTGGCCGGCCATTGCGGCGACACGGCGCTGGTCAACTCGGCGGCGATCCGGCAGGCGACCCGCATGGGCTACGACGAGATGGACGCGCTGCTGGAACGCATGCAGACGCAGGGCTGGGTGGGCAAGGTGAAGGCCGAGGCGCCGCCGCGGGTGCAGTGGGGCAAGCGGGTCAGCGAGGGCGCGGACAACTGGGTGCTGCTGGCCAATGCCGAGAAGCTCACGCTGGCCGATGTGTACCGCGTCTTCGTGTTCGGCGGCGTGGCCGTCAACAGCGGCATGCCGGATGATGAGGAGGACGACCGCGACCGCCAGGCCGCGCGCGAAGCGGCCAGCCTGGCGCGCCAGGTCGAGGATTCGGTCGAGAAGGGATTGGGCCGCACGCTGGCCGAACATTTCGGCCCGCTGGACTGCCGCTAGGGCAGTCCGCCTTCGTGGTCAGTGGGTCTTGCGCTTTTCCTGCTGCACCAGGATGAAGGGGCTGACCACGCTGGCCCACAGGCTGGCGTTGCTGTCGTTCCAGCGCTGTGCCTGTTCGTCCGATACCTTGGCGATCTGGCCGGCGGCCATCCATTGCGTGATGCTGGCCTTGTCGTCATGCGAGATGCGCACGGCCACGTCGACCAGGTCCAGCTCGTCGGCGATCCACACCACGGTGCCGGAGGCGAAGTGCTTGGCCAGCTCGCTCCATGGCAGGCGCGCCGTTTCCCGGTTGATCTTGGCGTGCAGTTCGATGTCTTGTTCAGGTTTGGTTTGCATAGTGAAGCTCATAGTAGGGAGATGCGCGGTTCCGGCGCTCCCTCCCATGTTAACCGATAGGCCGCGCCTTTGCGAACATTGCCCACCAGCGCGGGCCGGAAGCAGGCCAGGTTGACGCCGCCGGCGCGCCGCACGCTGGGGAAGATCACGCCGGTCGAGCCTTCCTCCAGCAGCCGCTCGGCCAGCCGCTGCGACTGCACGTAGCTGGCCGGGTCCAGGCAGTCTGCGTGCTCTTCGGTGCGGCGCAGGTCGTGGAACTGGGCGGTGAAGTCGGCCAGCATGCACTGGTAGCTCACGCTGTCGTGGAAGTAGTCGATCTCGGCGTATTCTACCGTCTTGTGGAAGGCGATCTCGGCCAGCGCAGTGTCGATGTCGAAGGCGCAGTACCAGGCGCCGCGCTCGCCGTCGTTGAAGCGGCTCCCTTCCGGACGTGCGTAGGTAAAGGCGGCGTTGATGATGCGGTAGTTCGGCACCCGGAACACCAGTTCGTCGATGCCGATGCCGGGCGCGCCGCCGTGTTCGGCGATCAGGCGCGCGTTGGTGGCGTTGTCCAGGTCGAACAGGTCGTGCAGTTCGTCTTCGCTGCCGGCCAGCGGGGCCAGCACGGAATCTTCCACGTCGGCAAAGCGGGACTGGATCAGGCGGCAGGTGTCGAATTGCCGCAGCAGGGTCAGGGGAGGGAGGGTCGCTGCCGCCATCAGAGCCCGCCGCGCCGCGCGTCGACCAGCTTGCGCACCGTTTGCATGGCCAGCAGGCCGCCGCCCAGCATATAGGCCAGCGGCGTGCGGCCGCCGAAGATGATGTTCTTGTTGGGCAGCGTAACCCAGCGGTCCGCCAGCTGGTCGCCGTACAGGATGTGCAGCGACTTGTAGATGCCCACCAGGTAGGAAATGCGCGTGATGCGGTCCACTTCCAGCACCCGGTCCGGGTTCTTCTTCCAGTCGTAGTAGCTGCTGCTGGACAGGCCGCCCAGCAATTCGCGGGCGTCGCTCTCGCGCACGGACCAGGCTTCCACCAGGCGGAAAAACGCGGTCAACGCCGATTTCGACAGGCGTTCGCGCTCTTCGCGGGCATTCAGGTCGACCGGGATCACCGGTTCAAAGCGGCTTCTTGGGTAGGCGTAGGCGGCTTGCATAAATCCTCCGTTTCTGGATTATTTATACTCCGCTTTCGGATGAAAGGCAAGTTCGAAAAATTCGATAATAGACAGGCAATTTTTCCGTTTTTCTTTTCGATGCGGCAGGTTCATACTTCATTTCATCGGCGCTGCAAACAAACAGTAACACTGCAGGCCTTCGAAAAAATCGATGTATACACCACAGGAGAACTACCATGCCATTCGCAAAAGCCCAACCAGGTAAAGAACTGCTGAACGCCAACGACCACACGCTGATCATGATCGATCACCAGTCCCAGATGTCGTTCGCCACCAAGTCCATCGACATTACCGTGCTGCGCAATAATGCCGCGCTGGTGGCCAAGGCGGCGCGCGAGTTCAAGGTGCCCACCATCCTGACCACGGTGGCGGCGACAAGCTTCTCGGGCCCGATCTTCGACGAGATCCAGTCGGTATTCCCCGAGCAGCAGCCGATCGACCGCACCAGCATGAACACCTGGGAAGACCAGCGCATTGCCGACCGTGTCAACGAAATCGGCCGCGGCCGCATCGTGCTGGCCGGCTTGTGGACCTCGGTATGCATCGTTGGCCCGGCACTGTCCGCGCTGGACCAGGGCTTTGAAGTGTACGTGATTGCCGATGCCTCCGGCGACGTCACCGACGAAGCGCACGAGCGCGCCATGCAGCGCATGATACAGGCCGGCGCCAAGCCCATCACCTCGCTGCAATATCTGCTGGAACTGCAGCGCGACTGGGCGCGCAGCGAGACCTACGATGAAACGGTGGCCACTTCCATCGCCCACGGCGGCGGCTATGGCCTGGGACTGATCTACGCCAAATCGATGTTCAACGCTTCCGAAGGCCATTAAACCGGCGTAGTATCGAAGGCTCGCCGACTCCCTGAGGATTATCGATGAGCCTTCCCAACTATGCCTTCGTCGCCGCGCTCGCACTGGTTTGCTCCACTGCGGGCGCGGCGCCGTCGAATGCCGAGCTGACCCAGCAAGTGGCCGACACGGAGCGCGCCTTCGCGGCCACCATGAAGGCGCGCGACCTGGCCGCCTTCACCAGCTTCCTGTCCGACGAAGCGGTGTTCTACTCCGGCCCCACGCCCTTGCGCGGCAAGGAGCAGGTGACTGCTTTCTGGAGGAAGTTTTACGACGGCAAGGAAGCGCCGTTCTCGTGGGAGCCGGACCGGGTCGATGTGACCGATTCCGGCACCCTGGCCCACTCGTCCGGCCCGGTGTACGATCCGAAGGGCAAGCTCATCGCCCGCTTCAACTCGGTCTGGCGCCAGGAAGCGCCGGGCAAGTGGCGCATTGTGTTCGATAAGGGACAGGATATCTGCGACTGCAAGAAATAGAGGGGCATCGCGGATGTGCGGGATGGCGGATCGCCGCACGGAGCATCCGGCGGCTGCCATATCGGGCCGCGCTGTAGGACTGCGGCCCGTCGCGGGCCGGTCCGTGCGCCGACGCACAGAGGCCGACCGGATGGAAGGTAATCATGGAGGCATTCAATCAGGAGGCCACCATGAACCCATCCATTTCAAGCAAGTGCCGCGCTTTGCTGAGCAGCGCGCTATTCATGGCAAGCATCGCTCCTGCCTGCGCGGCGGGCCAGCAGGACCAGCAGACGCCGCCGGCCCTGGCCGATACGGTCCCGCTGGCCGCACCCGCGCCTGCTGCCGCAGTACGGCCGGCGGCGCCCGCCATCACGCGCATTGTACTGGCTGCCGAAGAGTTACCTGTTCCGGGCCGGGCGCAGCCCGCATATGCGCTCCAGCCGCGCGCGGCGCCCGTACGCCAGCTGGAACGTGACGCGATAACGCTGCGCGCCGCGCGCGCCGCCTTGCTGCAGAACGACGCAAGCCATCGGCAGCAATTGGCGGCGCTGCGCTAAGCAGGCTCAGAACGTGTAGCTGGCGTACACCGCTGCCGTTGGCGCGGTGGTGCGGCGCGCCAGCGGGCTGTTGGCCGCGTCGCGCAGCAGGCTGCTGGCGCCCAGCATGCCGGTCACGCCCCAGTGGCCGTCCAGCTTGTGCTGCCAGCTCATGGTCACGTCCGCCTGGTAGAGGCCGGCCTTGGGCTGGTATACCTTGTAGCCGGATTTGAGCGCCTGCTTGGCCGTCACGCCGTAGTAGGCTTGCGCATGCTTCTTGTCGGCCACTTCGAAACCCAGGCTCAGCGTGACGGTATTGGCATCGTCCTTGAACAGTTTGCCGCTCAGGCCGGCGCCATAGGTGCTGCCCGTTTCGCGCGCGCTCAGCGCCTGCGCCGTATGCACGTTAACGTCCAGTCCGTCGAAAATGGCATAGCCCAGGCTCAGGTTGGCCGTTGCGCTGCCTTTCACGTCGCCCATGCCGCGCAGGTACTTGCTGGCCTTGCCGCCGAAGGGCAGCTTGCCGTCTTCCTTGCGCGGTGCGCGGTAGCCCAGCGCGGCGCTATAGCTGAACGGGCCGGCGGCGCCGCCGTAGCCCAGGCCGCGCAGCGTGCTGGCGTAGAAACCGTTGGCCATCGAGTAGTCCAGCGCCACCACCGGCACCACCATGTTTTCGTCCGAGCCGGAATAGCGCGGCGCCAGGGCCACGCCGGCCCCGATGGTGGTAACGGCTTCGTCGGCAGCGGTGGCGGCGCCGGCGATCAGGATGAACAGGGCGGGGATCAGTTTCATATTGCAGCTCTTCATAAGTTCTCCAATTTTTGGGAATGAGTTGGGAAGGCCTGCAGTGTGATGACTTGGCATGAAGCAAACCTGAGCCGTTCATGAAGATTCCATGAAGACAAGGCTTTAGCTGATCTTCAGCTAGCCGTGCTCTAATATGGGACATGAAAATACTGCTGATTGAAGATGACCTGGACCTGGGCAACGGCGTGCGCATCGCACTGGCCGACCAGGGCATGGACGTGGTGTGGACGCGCCGCCTGGACGACGCGGCGCGCCAACTGGAGAGTGGCGGCTGCGACCTGGTGCTGCTGGACCTGGGACTGCCGGACGGCGACGGCATCACCTTGCTGACCCGCTTGCGGCGCGAACGGCGCGACCTGCCGGTGCTGATACTGAGCGCCCGCGACGCGCTCGGCGACCGCCTGCGCGGCCTGGACTCCGGCGCCGACGACTACCTGGTCAAGCCTTTCGAACTGGCCGAGCTGTTGTCCAGGGTGCGCGCGCTGGCGCGGCGCAGCTATGGTTTCGACGGCGAAACGCTGGAGCTGCGCGGCCTGGAGCTGCACGCCCCCACGCGCCGCGTTAGCGCCGGCGGCAAACCGGTTGACCTGACCGCCAGCGAGTACGAGTTGCTGAAGATGCTGATGATGCGCGCCGACCGCGTGGTCACGCGCCGCATGCTGGAAGAGCAGGCCTTGCCCGGCTCGCAGGCCAACGCCAGCAATTCGCTGGACGTCCACATGGCCAACCTGCGCCGCAAGATAGGCGAGGGCTATGTGCGCACGGTGCGCGGCGTCGGCTACGTGATCGACGGCAAGGCGCCGGCCGGCATGGGGCCCGCTTGAGCGGCCTGCTGCGCGGCCTGTGGCGCCGCATATCCCAGCCCAGCCTGGTGCGCCGGCTGCTGCTGGCGCAGTTGCTGCTGCTGACGCTGTTGTGGACCATGTTTACCGGCTATATCACCTATGAAACGGGCAACGACCAGGCGGCCCTGCACGAGGAAAACCTGTACAAGACCGCGCTGGCCGTGGCCGACAACCTGGCCGGCCAGCCCGAGCGCCGGCATCAGACGCTGGCGCTGCTGGATGCCGCCGCCACCGCCGGCTACGGCATGGGCGACCCGATCCTCGCCGTCAGCATGCTGGTGAGCCAGGACGGCCGCGAGATATTCCGTTCTCCCAAGGCGCCCGAAGGGGCGCGGCATGTGGACGTGCCGGGCAAGGTGGTGGTGATGGGCACGGGCGAGCGCCGCTGGCGCGCGCGCACCATGCGCGCTCCCGATACCGGCAGCCTGGTAACGGTGATGACGCCAGCCGGCGGCTGGTTCGTGTTCGTTACGCTCAATTCGCGCGGCTTCTATCTGCTGCCGCTGGTGCTGAGCCTGCCGTTGCTGGTGCTGCCCGCCTGGCTGTCGATTCGCCTGGCACTGCGGCCATGGAGCAACGTGGCGCGCGAAGTGGCCACGCGCGGTCCGCACAACCTGGCCGTGCTGGGCTACAGCGACCGCCACCAGGAACTGTCGGACATGGTGGACAGCATCAACACGCTGATGCAGAGCGTGGCGGAGAGCCAGTCGCGCGAACGCAGCTTCATTGCGGACGCGGCGCATGAGCTGCGCACGCCGCTGGCTGCCATGCGGGTGAACGTGGAAGCCTTGCTGGGCCAGGCCGGCGAGGGCCGCGACCGTACCTTGCTGAGCGGTATCGTCAGCAGCGTGAAGCGCGCCACCAGGCTGGTGAGCCAGCTGCTGACCTTGATGCGCAGCGACGCCACCGCCGGCGATGAAACCGAGCGCGTGGCGCTGGACGAGCTGCTGCAGGACAGGCTGGCCGTGCTGTCCGGCCTGGCTGCCGCGCGCGGCGTGGAGCTGGAACTGGCGGCCGAGCCGGACGTGGCGGTGCAAGGCCAGCGCGAGAGCCTCATTTCGCTGGTGGACAACCTGGTGGAGAACGCCATCAAATACGGGCCGGAAGGCGGCGTGGTGCGGGTGGCGCTGCGCCGGGCGGGCGTGCCCCGTGGCGTAGGCGGGCCGGCGCCGCTGGCGCTGCTGGCCGTGGAGGACCAGGGGCCGGGCATCGCGCCGGCGCTCCGGCAGCGGGTGTTCGACCGCTTCTTCCGCGACCCTGCGCAGTCGCAGGGCGGTAGCGGCCTCGGATTGGCGATCGCGCAGGCGGCCGCCGCCCGGCATGGCGGGCAGGTCGCGTTGCTGGATGGCGAAGAGGGCGGCTTGCTGGTGGAGGTGACGCTGCCGCTGGCGAAATGAGCGGGCGCGGGCTGGCGCAGCTTAGCGCTTGTGGCGCGAATTCATCTTGTCGATCAGCTTGGCCAGGTCGTCCTTCATGGCCTCGGACATGTTCAAGAACTGGCAGCCGATCTGCACCTGCTCGCCGAGCAGGAAGGAGCGGTAGGTGCGCGACAGGCGGATTTCCAGGTCGGCGATGATTACCGCGTCCGGTCCCAGTTCCAGCCGCACGCGCTGCAGCTTGCGGCCCACGTGCAGGCCCTGCGAGTCGCGCGGGGCGCAGCGCATGCCGACGCCGCCCTGCGAAAAGTCGTACAGCTGCAATTCATACGGTTTGCCGTTCAGCACGAACGACGCCGTGAAGTACACCCCCAGCGGCGTCTCCAGCCGCGCCGTGGCGCGCCGGTTCAGCACCTGGCAGCGTTCCGGGAATTCCAGCGGGATCAGGTGCGGCTGTTCCGGCAGCGCGTTCCAGGCCGGATCGCTCAGCGTGAACTGCAGCTTGGCGCTGCGCAGCCAGGCCACGAAGGTGGCTTCGCCCGGGGGCAGCTTTTCCCCCTCGTTCAGTTCCAGCACGAAGCGCGGCTGATCGTCCGACACCGACTGGATGCGCGCCATGACCACGTTGGTGCTGCTCGCAGGATAGACGGAAACGGCGTCGCCGTTCTCCGCCAGGATCGCCAGCGAATCGCCGATATCATCCACATCCGTCATCTCGTGCGGTTTGGAACCCGCCGCTATGGGTTCGACGGCATCTTGCAGCCGGGGCGGACCTTTGCGGAATTCGTTAGGGATAGGATCGTTCACAGCTGCGTGTCTCTTTGATAATGGGCGGTTTCCGGCCGGTCCGGGTAGTTTACAAGCATATCAGGACTTTGGCTTGCCAAACAGCAAGGAAAAGAGGATGGCTTCCAATATCTGTGGTTAAAACTGCTCGCCCGCCTTCAGATAGCGCCACTGGCCTTCCGGCAAGTTGCCCAGCTTGACCTTGCCGATGCGCACGCGCTTCAGGCCGACCACCCGCAGCCCCACCATCTCGCACATGCGGCGGATCTGACGCTTTTTACCTTCGCGCAAGGTGAAGCTGAGCTGGTCGTCGTTCTGCCAGCGCACCTTGGCCGGCAGCAGCGGCTTGCCGTCCATCCACAGGCCGTGGTTCAGTTTTTTCAGGTCCGAGTCCGGCAGCTTGCCTTCCTTGGTGTACTGTACCCGCACCAGGTATTCCTTGTCGACGTTTGTGGTCTCGCCGATCAGGGTCTTGGCGACGCGGCCGTCCTGCGTCAGCACCAGCAGACCGACCGAGTCGATGTCCAGGCGGCCGGCGGGCACCAGGCTGCGCAGCTGGGTGGGGTGGAACTGCTCGGGCGCGTCGCACTCGGCCCAGCGGTTTTCCGGCTTGATGAGGGCGATGGCGGGCGTGTAGCCGTCTTCGGCCTGGCCGCTGACGAAGCCGACCGGCTTGTTGATCAGGATGGTGACGCGCTTGGACTGCTCGGCGGCCGCCTGGCGCTCGACGGTGACGCGCTGGCTCGGGTAGATCTTGGTGCCCAGTTCGGACACCACCTGGCCGTCCACGCGCACCCAGCCGCGCGCGATCCATTCATCGGCTTCGCGGCGGGAGCACAGGCCCAGTTCGGACATGCGTTTGGACAGGCGTAAGAGTTCTTCAGACATTTTCTTCGTTCGTTATTGGCGGGTGAGGGCTACGGCCAACCCGCCCTACGTGTTCCACATTGCCGTAGGGCGGGTTAGCGCAGCGTAACCCGCCGTGGGGTTAAACCTTTAATGCTTCCAGCAGGTCGGTTTCCAGCTGGAGCTGGTTGCGTGCGTTGTTGAGCGCGGCGCCGTCGACGAGGAACACGTCCTCGACCCGCTCGCCCAGGGTCATCACCTTGGCCGTGTGCAGGTTGATGCGGTATTTGGTCAGCACGTTGGCGATCGAGTACAGCAAGCCGGTGCGGTCGTTGGCCGCCACCGACAGCAGATAGTACTGGCCCCGTTCGTCCGGCCGCAAATCGACGGTCGGCTGGATCGGGAAGGTGCGCGACAGGCGCGACAGGCGGCCCTTGGTCGGCGAGGGCAGTTCGGCCTGCGACTGCAGCAGTTCGCACAGTTCGTGCTCGATCAGGCTGATGATGTCGCGGTAGCTCTTGGCGAAGTTCTGCTCCGTCACCAGGAAGGTGTCGAGCGCGTAGCCGTGGCGCGTGGTGTGGATCTTGGCGTCCAGGATGCTGAAGTTCTTGCGGTCGAAATAGCTGCAGATGCGCGCGAACAGGTCCGGCTGGTCCTGCACGTAGACCGCCACCTGCAGGCCCTCGCCGATCGGCGCCAGCCGGCACTTCACCACCGGCTTGGTGCTGTCCAGGCGGTCGTACAGCGCGCGGGTTTGCCAGGCGATGTCGGAGGCGTCGTGGCGCAGGAAATAGGCCATGTCGAGCTGCTTCCACAGCGGCTCGTGCGCGTCCGGCGGCAGGCCGTACAGGCGCAGCGTGGCCAGCGCTTCCTGCTGGCGGTTCTTCAGTTCGCGGTCGGCCGAATGGGGCTCGCCGCCCAGCACGCGCAAGGTGATGCGGTACAGGTCCTCCAGCAGCTTGGCCTTCCACGCGTTCCACACCTTCGGGCTGGTGCCGCGGATGTCGGACACCGTCAGCAGGTACAGCGCGGTCAGGTGGCGCTCGTCTTTGACCAGCTTGGCGAAGGCCTCGATCACGTCCGGGTCCGACAGGTCCTGCTTCTGCGCCACTTGCGACATGGTCAGGTGCTGCTCGACCAGGAAGGTCACCAGTTCGGTGTCGGTCTGGTTCATGCCGTGGTCCTGGCAGAACTGCGCCGCGTCGGCCACCCCCAGCTTGGAGTGGTCGCCGCCCCGGCCCTTGGCGATGTCGTGGAACAGCGCCGCCACGTACAGCAGCCAGTGGTTGGGGAAGTTGGCCATCAGCTGGCTGCAGAACGGGTACTCGTGCGCGTGCTCGGTCATCGTGAAGCGGCGCATATTGCGCACCACCATCAGGATGTGCTGGTCCACCGTGTAGACGTGGAACAGGTCGTGCTGCATCTGGCCGACGATCTTGCGGAAGTTGGGCAGGTAGCGGCCCAGCAGCGACAGTTCGTTCATGCGGCGCAGCGCGTGCAGCATGCCCACCGGCGCCTGCAGGATGCGCAGGAAGTAGGCGCGGTTCACTGGATCGTGGCGGAAGGCCGCGTCGATCTTGAAGCGTTCGTGCCACAGCGCGCGCGTGGTGCGGGCCGTCATGCCTTTCAGGGCGGGGCGCTCGGTCATCAGCACGAACACTTCCAGCATGGCCGACGGGGTTTGCACGAAAGTATCGTCGGCCGCGATGTCGATGAAGCCGTTTACTTCGTTGAAGCGGGCGTTGATCGGCGTCTGTTCGCAAGGCTGCGGGAACAGCTGCGCTTCGATGTTTTGCAGCAGGATGGTGTTCAGCTGGGTCACCGTCTTGGCCGCCCAGTAGTAGCGCTGCATCAGGAATTCGCTGGCGCGGCGCATGTGGGCGCCGCTGCCTTGCGCGGTCAGGCCCAGGGTTTCTGCGATGGCGGTCTGCACGTCGAACACCAGGCGGTCTTCGCGGCGGCCGGCGTGCAGGTGCAGGCGCACGCGGATGTCCTTGAAGGCGCGTTCCTTTTCCATCAGCTGCTTCGCTTCGGTCTGCGTAATCAGGCCGCCGGTGGCCAGCGTGCGCCAGGACGTGGCCAGGCCGGCCGCCTTGACCATCCACAGGATCACCTGCAGGTCGCGCAGCCCGCCGGGGCTTTCCTTGCAGTTGGGCTCCAGGCTGAAGGGCGTGTCTTCATATTTCGCGTGGCGCTGCTTCATTTCCAGCATTTTCGCGTGGAAGAAGGCTTGCGGGTCCATGGCTGCGTTGTAGCGGGTTTGCATCTCGTCGAACAGCGCCTGGTTGCCGCACACCAGGCGCGCTTCCAGCAGGCTGGTCTGCACCGTGATGTCGGCCTGCGACTCGCTCATGCACTCGTCCACCGTGCGGATGCTGGAGCCGATTTCCAGGCCCAGGTCCCACAGCAGCTGCACCAGCTCTTCCAGGCGGGCGCGGGTGTCCGCATCCGGCGCCTGGTGCAGCAGGATCAGCAGGTCGACGTCGGAATAAGGGAACAGCTCGCCGCGCCCGAAGCCGCCCACCGCCACCAGCGCGGTTTCGGGCGGCAGCGCCGCTTCCTGCCACGCGGTGCACAGCACGCCGTCCACCACCTGGCGCAGGTTGCGCAGCAGTTTTTCGGGCATGCCGTCCTCGCGGAAACCGGCGATGACGGTCTGGCGGCCGGCTTTGAGCTGGCTTTTCAGCTGCTCGCGCAGCTCCTTCTTCATGGCGGCAGCTGGCATGCGCAGGTCAGGCGGCGGCAGGGGCTGCGGCCGGCGCTGCTGCGGATGCTGCCTGGACGGCGATGATGGCGGGCGGCGGCGGGGTGCCGGCCGACATGGTCAGCACTTCGTAGCCGGTTTCGGTCACCAGCACGGTGTGTTCCCACTGCGCCGACAGGCTGCGGTCCTTGGTCTTGATGGTCCAGCCGTCGTTCATCTCGCGGATTTCGCGGCGGCCGGCGTTGATCATCGGCTCGATGGTGAAGATCATGCCGGCTTTCAGTTCGTCCAGGGTGCCGGGGCGGCCGTAGTGCAGCACTTGCGGTTCCTCGTGGAAGACCTTGCCGATGCCGTGGCCGCAGAATTCGCGCACCACGCTGTAGCCGGCTTTTTCAGCGTGCTGCTGGATCACGTGGCCGATATCGCCCAGGTGCGCGCCCGGCTTGACCTTGGAAATGCCCAGCCACATGCATTCGTAGGTGATGTCGGACAGGCGCTTGGCCAGGATGGATGGTTCGCCGATAAAGAACATGCGGCTGTTGTCGCCATGGTAGCCATCCTTGATGACGGTGATGTCCAGGTTCACCACGTCGCCGTTTTTCAGCACCTTGTCGCCCGGGATGCCGTGGCAGATCACGTCGTTGACGGAGGTGCAGATGGCTTTAGGGTAGGGCGTGTAGCCGGGCGGGCAATAGTTCAGCGGGGCCGGGACGGTGCCCTGCACGTTGACCATGTATTCGTGGCACAGGCGGTCGAGTTCGCCGGTGGTGACGCCCGGTTTGACGAAAGGAGTGATGTAATCCAGCACTTCGGAGCCGAGGCGGCCTGCAACGCGCATGCCTTCGATGTCTTCGGCGGTATGGATGGTAATAGCCATGGGGTAGGTAATCTGTGTGAAATGTATAGGTGAAATTATAAACGACCCACCACCTTCTCGCGGGATTCATGTCGTTGTTGTTTTGGCAATCTTGGCTGGGGAGGGGGTTTAGGCGGCTGGTGCAATGGATGTTTGCGGCTGTAACCTTCCCCCGCTGCCGGCGCGCAGCAGTCTTGCCGCAGGTCTATCCACGGTGGCCACGCGCTTGAAGTACGGGAGAGGGTGTACTAACTTCAAGTGTGTGGAGGAAAAAATGGGCCCGACAAAATTGACGAGCAAGGAATTCGATCCCGATGCTGGCCAAGCCAGGAAGCCCGCCAGCGAAGAGCCTGTATTCATCTGCAAGCATGGCAAACCGGCGTATGTGCTGATGAGTATTGCGGAATTTCAACGCATTACCTCGGGCGGGCGGACAATTGCAGACCTGTTGTATATGCCGGAAGCGGCGGAGTTGGATATCGAATTCCCAGCCGCGCAAGACTTGGCTCGGCCCGCTGAATTTTCCTAAATGTTCATTCTGGACACGAACGTCATGTCGGAACTGCGCAAAGCGGGCAAAGGCACTGCTGATGCCAACATGCTTGCCTGGGCAACCGGCATCCCGGTGGTCAACCTGTATTTGTCCGCAATCACGATCCACGAACTGGAATTAGGCATATTGCTTGCCGAGCGGCGCGACATAAAGTGCTCGGCGCCGGCGCGCCCGCTACCGGAGGAAGTAGCCGGAGACTTTCCAGTTGCCGTCCTTGGCGCGTGCTGGCGTGACGGTTTCGACCGCATCCGGCTTGTTCGCAAAGGTGCTGGCGTAGACGATGACAACGTATTCGCCCTCCGGCGCTCCTGGCGGGTTCTTGGCGAACGTGGCCGATTTCACTGTCCTGCTTTTCAGCGGCCCAAGGGGCGCCCTGAGGGCTTGCAGCGCCTGTGTCCAATCCGACTGCGACACCGCCTTCTGGAACGGCTCCGCCGCTTCGATCCAGGTCGAGGCGGCCCGGTTGCTGTCCGCCAGAGCAAGCCAGCTGCCTGCGGCGGCTTTAGCCTGCTCGACATCTTGCGCGCTTTGTGCCTGCGCCGTCAGGCTGAGGGTCATGCTTGCGCATGCGAGGAATTGTAAGATGCGTTTCATTGAAGTCCTTGTAAGCCAATAGGATTTGTCAGGATAGCATCTCACCGTAAGCTGAAAATGCGAGCATCTTCGCTGTCCGCAATCCAGACTTGCGCTTCCTCGTCCCAGACAGCCACAATTTCCAGCGGGGTTTCCATAGAATGACTATAAGCAGGAAACCTTCGGCCGCAAGCTGCCGCAACGGCCACTTATACGTGCTGGTCAAGGAAGACCGGGTTGCCGTCCGGGTCCAGCAGGATGGCGTAGGCGGGGCCGGTGGTGGTTTCGTCGGCTTCGGCGGTCAGGGTGACGCCGTCGGATTTGAGCTGGCGCTGGATCTCGCGGATGTCGGTGAATTCGGCCAGCGGCTGAGCGTTCTGGTCCCAGCCGGGATTGAAGGTGAGGGTGTTTTTGTCGAGCATGCCCTGGAACAGGCCGATGATGTGCTCGCCGTTCTTGAGGATGAGCCATTTGTTGGCCAGGTCGCCGCCGAAGGGTTTGAAACCAAGTTTCTCGTAGAAGGCCAGCGATGCTGCGATGTCCTTTACGGCCAGGCTGACAGAGAATGCGCCGAGTTTCATGTTGTCTCCAGGAGTGTGGTCAGGAAGATAATACTACAGGGTTGCTGGCCGGACATGACCTAAGCTTGGTCCTTTGTGGCAAGATGGTAAACATCTAACTTGCGAGGATAGTCATATGCGCATATATGCCGCCGCATCCGGCAGGGCGATGCTGGGGTTGCTCTTGCTCTTGCTCTTGCTGTTGCTGGGATGCGCGCAGGCCGCCGCATCCGCGCCGCCGCTTGCGCTGACGCCGATCAAGCTGACGCCGATCCAGGTGGCGCCCCAGGTCTATTACTTCCAGGGCCAGGCCGGCATGGCGAGCGCGCAGAACAAGGGCTTCATGTCGAATGCCGGTTTTGTTGTCACGCGCGACGGGGTGGTGGTGTTCGACGCGCTGGCCACGCCGGTGTTGGGCGAGGCCATGCTGAAGGCGATTGCGGGCGTGACCGCGCAGCCGGTGCGCCGGGTGGTGGTGAGCCACTACCACGCCGATCATTTCTACGGCCTGCAAGCGTTCAAGCTGCAGGGCGCCGAGATCTGGGCGCACGGCGCGGGCAAGGCCACGCTCATGTCCGAGTTCACGCAGACCCGCCTCGCCGAGCGCCGCGCGTCGCTGGCGCCGTGGGTGGACGGCGCCACCCGGCTGCTGGCCGCCGACCGCTGGCTGGAGTTCGGCGCGGACAAGCAACTCAAGTTCGAACTGGGCGGCACGCGTTTCACGCTGCTCGACGTGGGCGGCGCGCATTCGCCGGAGGACTTGATGCTGTATGTGGAAGACGCGCAGGTGCTGTTCGCGGGCGACCTGTTCTTCACCGGCCGCATCCCATTCGTGGGCGAGGCGGACAGCAAGGCCTGGCTGCAGGCGCTGGCGCGCTTTCCCGCCGCGCCCAAGGTGGTGATCCCCGGCCACGGTCCCGCGTCCAGCAAGCCGCAGGCCGATCTGGCGCTGACCACCAGCTATCTGCTCTACCTGCGCGAGCAAATGGGCAGGGCGGTGGCGGACATGCAGACCTTCGACGAGGCTTACCAGCAAGTGGACTGGAGCCGCTTTGAGCAGTATCCTGCGTTCAAGGAAGCCAATCGCATCAACGCCTACGGCACCTATCTGCTGCTTGAGCGCGAGAGCCTCGGCAAATAACAAAACCAACCTGAGGAGATTTCATGAAGCTGCTGCGCACTTTCTTCGCTGTCCTGTTTGCGCTACTGGCGCTGATTCCCGCTGCCGCTACGGCTGCCACGCCGCAAATCAAGGTGGTCTACCACGTCAACAACAGCGACGGCGCCACGGCCGTGTTGAACAACATCCGCAACCACCTGAACGCCAGCCCTGCGGCGAAAATCGTCGTGGTCACGCACGGTCCCGGCATCGACTTCCTGCTGGACGGCGCCAAGAACGCCAACGGCAATCCTTACGATATCCCGGTGCAGGAACTGGCCGATCGCGGCGTGGAGTTCCGGGTCTGCAAGAACACGCTGGACGCGCGCAAACTGGACAAGTCGAAACTGCTGCCGGAGACGAAGATCGTGCCGTCCGGCGTGGCCGAGATCGCGCGGCTGCAAGCGGAGGAGGGCTTCGTCTACCTGAAGCCTTGATATAATTGTTCCCCCAACCGTCGATGAGAATTCCGTGGATAACCGCTTAAGCAAAGAGCAGATGGCCGAATTGTTCGAGGAAGTCTCGAACGTCTTCTTTTTGCTGTCCGAACCGACGCGCCTGAAAATCCTGCACAGCCTGTGCCACGGCGAACGCGCCGTCAACGAGATCGTGGCGGAAATCGAGGCCAGCCAGGCCAACGTGTCGCGCCAGATCAATATGCTGTTCCGCGCCAAGATCCTGGCGCGCCGCAAGGAGGGTACGCAGGTCTACTACCGCATCGACGATCCCGCCACGCTGGGCATCTGCCAGAACGTGTGCGCGCGTGTCAGCGCCGACATCCTGGCCCGCAGCGGCCAGCGTCCCGAACCGCAGCCCATCCTGGTCGCGGCCGAAGCCTGAAACCGGTATTGGCCGTGTTTTTTTGCCACATCGCGAAATTTCTTTTCGCAAATATGCGTGATTAGTCATATACTCCAGTTCAAGCAGTCAACAAGAATGAGGAGACGGCATGGCGGGCGAAGCATCTAAGCCTGGGCGCATCTTGCGCGCCCCTGAAAATTTCGTGGATAGCCAGCTGGCGCTGGACATCACCAACAATGGCATGAACGACCAGCGGCGCAGCTTCCTGCGCAAAAGCTTCCTGGCCGCCGGCGCGGCCATGGCGAGCGGCACGGCCCTCGGCCAGGCGCCAGCCGGCGGCGACCCCGCCATCCTGAAGCTGCCGGAGCATTCCACGTCGTTGGGCAAACCGGTGGCGACCAACCCTTACGGCATACCGTCGCGCTTCGAAGGCGCGCTGCAGCGGCGCGAGTCGCCGGGCCTGACGCGCGTGAATGCGGCCTCCGTTTCGTTCACGCCGCTGCAAAGCCTGTTCGGCATCATCACCCCCAGCGGCCTGCATTTCGAGCGCCACCACCAGGGCTGGCATGACATCGATCCAAGCCAGCACCGGCTGATGGTCAATGGCCTGGTGCGCCAGCAAAAAGTCTACAGTATGGACGACCTGATGCGCCTGCCGTCCGTGTCGCGCATGCACTTCATCGAATGCGGCGCCAACACCGCCATGGAATGGGGCAATGTCGCGGTGCCGTCGGTGCAGTATTCGCATGGCATGCTGAGCTGCAGCGAGTTTACCGGCGTGCCGTTGTCGGTGCTGCTGGATGACTGCGGCTACGACAAGAAGACCGCCCGTTTCGTGCTGGCCGAAGGCGCGGACGGCTCCGGCATGACGCGCACCATCTCCATCGAGCGCGCGCTGGACGACGTGATCGTGGCCTGGGCCATGAACGGCGAAATGCTGCGTCCCGAGAACGGCTATCCGCTGCGCCTGGTGGTGCCGGGTGTGCAGGGCGTGTCGTGGGTGAAGTGGCTGCGCCGCATCGAGGTCGGTGACCAGCCATACGCCACCAAGGACGAGGCGATCCATTACGTCGATGCGATGCCGGACGGGATGTACCGCCAGTACACCGGCATCCAGGAATGCAAGTCCGTAATCACCACGCCGTCTGCGGGGCAGCGGCTGCTCGATACGGGCTTCTACAACATCACCGGCCTGGCCTGGTCGGGCAGGGGCAAGATCAAGCGCGTGGATGTATCCACCGACGGCGGGCGTAACTGGCGCACCGCACGCCTGGAATCGCCGCTGCTGCCGAAGTGCCTGACCCGCTTCAATATCGACTGGACTTGGGACGGCGCGCCGGCCGTGCTGCAGGCGCGCGCCATCGATGAAACCGGCTACGTGCAGCCGAAGATCAACGAGCTGCGTGCCGTACGCGGCACGCGCTCCATTTATCACAACAACGCCATCCAGTCTTGGCAAGTGGCAGCGTCCGGGGAGGTGTCGAATGTCCAGGTTTATTAAGGCAGCCGTGGCGCTGCTGTGCGCCGCCGCTTCGTGCACGCTGCTGGCCGCACCGCCCTACGCCAATGTGGGCCGGTCCGCCACGCCGCAGGAAGTGGCCGCATGGGATATCGATGTGCGGCCGGATTTCAAGGGCTTGCCCAAGGGTTCGGGCAGCGTGGTCAAGGGCATGGAAGTGTGGGAGGGGAAGTGCGCGTCCTGCCACGGTACTTTCGGCGAGTCCAATGAAGTATTTACGCCGATAGTCGGCGGCACGACCAAGGAAGATGTCAAGTCCGGCCGGGTGGCGTCGTTGCGCGACAACAAACAGCCGCAGCGCACCACGATGATGAAGGTGGCCACGGTGTCCACGCTGTGGGACTATATCAACCGCGCCATGCCGTGGACCGCGCCCAAGACGCTGACCACGGAGGAAGTGTATGCGGTAACCGCTTATATCCTGAACATGGCGGAAGTGGTGCCCGACGACTTTGTGCTGTCGGACCGGAATATCGCCGAAGTGCAGGCGCGCATGCCGAACCGCAACGGCATGACGCAGGCGCATGGCATGTGGGACGTGAAGGGCAAGCCGGACGTGCGCAGCACGGCCTGCATGAGCAACTGCGGCGACGTGAAGCTGCGCTCGGAACTGCCCGAGGCGGCGCGCAATGTGCACGGTGACCTGGCCGCGCAGAACCGCAGCTTCGGTGCAGTGCGCGGCGTGGACACCACCCAGCCTGCGCCTCGGGCCGCGCTGGTGGGCAGGGCGCCGGTGGCTGCCCCGACTTCCATCGCGGTTGCCGTGGCAGCGGTGTCCGCGCCGGCGCCGGCCGTGGCCAAGGCGCCGACCGGCGGACTGGCGCTGGCCAAGCAGAACGCGTGCATGGCTTGCCACGGCGTGGGCAACAAGATTGTCGGCCCGGCGCTGCGCGACATCGCCGCCAAGTACAGGGGCGACGCGGCGGCGGCGCAGCGCCTGGCGGGCAAGGTGAAGGCGGGCAGTGCGGGCGCCTGGGGACCGGTGCCGATGCCGGCCCAGGGCCATTTGAAGGACGAAGACATTGCAGTGATGGTCGGCTGGATACTGGACGGCGCCAAGTAGGCGCACTCCGGGCAGCCATATTAATAAAGGGAGACTTCAATGAATCAGAATCGACGGGATGCCCTGCGCATCGGTTCCATCCTCGGCCTGGCAATCACGGCCGGCCTGCTCAAGCCAAGCGACGTGTTCGCCGCAGACTGGCAGGCCAGCGTGTTCGACGCCAAGTCGCTGGAAGCTGCGCTGAAAGCCATGGGCGGCGACACCTTCACCACCAGCAAGGACGTGGCCGTAACCGGCCCGGACATCGCCGAGAACGGCGCCGTGGTGCCCGTGTCGGTGTCGAGCAGCGTGCCGAACACCGAAATGATCGCCATCCTGGTGGAGAAGAATCCGAATCCGCTGTCGGCCAGCTTCAAGATCCCCGCCGGCACCGAAGCGGCGGTGAGTACCCGCGTGAAAATGGGTGGCACCTCGAACGTGCACGCGCTGGTGAAGGCGGACGGCAAGTGGTACGTCGCCAGCAAGGAAATCAAGGTCACCCTCGGCGGCTGCGGCGGTTGATACGCTCCTACTAACCAATTCAAGGAATACATCATGGGCAATCCGATGCGCATCCGCGCCAACGCCAGCGGCGACACCGTCGAAGTCAAAGTGCTGATCCGCCACGACATGGAAACCGGCCAGCGCAAAGACGCTTCCGGCCAGGCGGTGCCGGCGCACTTCATCCAGACCCTGGTCGCCACCTGCAAGGACAAGGTCGTGCTGGACGCGCAGTTCGGCACCTCGGTGTCGAAAGACCCCTTCCTGTCCTTCAAGTTCAAGGGCGGCGCCAAGGGCGACAAAGTGGTCGTCAAATGGACCGACAACAAGGGCGACAGCCGCACCGACGAAGTGGTCGTCGCTTAACAGTAGCACCCGGCAGCAAGTGGCGCAGACCACCCACCTGAAAAGAAACGGAGACGCAATGAAACGGACTAGCTCCTACCTGATGGCCGCACTGGCCGTGTCCGCGCTGGGCACGGCCCTGGCGCAGACCTCTGCCACCGACGAAATCGCAAAGTACCGGCAATTGCTGGCCGACGGCAATCCCGCTGAGCTGTGGGAAATGCGCGGCGAAGAGTTGTGGATGAAAAAGGACGGCCCGCGCGAGGCCACGCTGGAACAGTGCGACCTGGGCAAGGGGCCGGGTGTGCTGAAGGGCGCCTACGTTGAACTGCCGCGTTACTTCAAGGACGTGAACAAGGTGATGGACCTGGAGCAGCGCCTGGTGCACTGCCGCACCACCCTGCAGGGCCTGAGCCCGGAGCAGGCCACCAAGACCCCGTTCGGCGCAGCCGGCAAGCAGTCCGACATCGAAGCGCTGGTGTCCTACATCACGGCGCAATCGAAGGGCATGAAGATGGCGGTCTCCACCCGCCACCCGCAGGAGAAAGCGGCCTACGAGATCGGCAAGAAGCTGTTCTATTACCGAGGCGGCGCGCACGATTTCGCCTGCGCCACCTGCCACTCGGCCAATGGCCAGCGCATCCGCCTGCAGGAGCTGCCCAACATCCTGAACAAGACCAACGCGCAGGCGGCCTACACCACCTGGCCGGCGTACCGCGTGTCGCAGGGCGAAGTGCGCACCATGCAGCATCGCCTGAACGACTGCTTCCGCCAGCAGCGTTTCCCGGAACCGGTCTACGGTTCGGACCTGATCACGGCGTTGACCATGTTCCTGGCCAAGAATGCCGATGGCGGCACCTACAACGCACCGGCGCTGAAGCGCTAAGGAGAACCGCATGAAATATAGCGCATTGATGTTGGCCTCCGCCGCAGCCTTCGGACTGACCGCCCAGCCCTCGCTGGCGGCCGACTACGAGAAGCAGGCGCAGGAACTGATGAAGGCGGACTTCCGCTCCAAGGGCCCGGCCACAGTGGAAGGCGTGCTGCAGCAGGACGACGCGCAGAAACTGTGCAGCCAGTATCCGGCGCCGGAAAAGCGGCCCAAGAAGCTGGCCGCCAAGCTGGAAGCCGAGCAGCTCAAGCTGGTGAAGTACCCTTCCGACGGCCAGTACATGGGCCGCTGGCAGGAAGGCGAGAAGATCGCCCAGAACGGGCGCGGCATGCAATCGTCCGACAAGCCGGGGGCGCCGAACGGCGGCAACTGCTACGCCTGCCATCAGCTGGCGAAGGCTGAAATCTCGTTCGGAAACATCGGCCCGTCGCTATACCAGTACGGCAAGCTGCGCGGCGACAGCGAAGCGGTGCTCAAATACACCTGGGCCAAGCTGTATAACTCGCAGGCCTTCAGCGCCTGTTCCAATATGCCGCGCTTCGGCCACAAGGGCATCCTCGACGAACAGCAGCTGAAGGACGTGCTGGCGCTGCTGATGGATCCGGCTTCTCCGGTCAACAAGGACTGAACTTCATGGGCCTGAATCGACGCGAATTTATACAGGTCCTGGGCATTGCCGCCGCTGGCGGCATGGCGCTCAATTCCAGGGGCGCGCTGGCAGCGCAATCTGCCGATGCGCTGTACTCCCTGCCGCGCTACGGCAACGTCCATTTCCTGCACTTTACCGATTGCCACGCGCAGCTCAAGCCGGTGTACTTCCGTGAGCCCAGCGTGAACATCGGGCTGTTCGAGGCGGAAGGCAGGATGCCGCACCTGGTGGGCGAGCACCTGCTGCGGGCGGCCGGCGTCAAGCCGAACACGCCGCAAGCCCATGCCTTCACCAGCCTCGATTTTGAACGCGCGGCAGCCACGTACGGCAAGGTGGGCGGCTTCGCGCACCTGGCCACGCTGGTCAAGCGCATGAAGGCGTCGCGGCCCGGCGCCTTGCTGCTGGACGGCGGCGACACCTGGCAGGGTTCGGCCACCGCGCTGTGGACCAGGGGCCAGGATATGGTCGATGCCTGCCTGGCGCTGGGCGTGGATGTGATGACGGCGCACTGGGAGATGACGCTGGGCGACAAGCGGGTGCAGGAGATCGTCGACAAGGACTTCAAGGGCAAGGTCGATTTCGTGGCCCAGAACATCAAGACCAACGACTTCGGCGACCAGGTGTTCAGTGCTTACACCATGAAGGAGATGAACGGCGTGCAGGTGGCGGTGATAGGCCAGGCCTTCCCGTACACGCCGATTGCCAATCCGCGCCACTTCATCCCCGACTGGAGCTTCGGCATCCAGGAGGAGAACATGCAGAAGACGGTGGACGAGGCGCGCGCCAAGGGCGCCAAGGTGGTGGTGGTGCTGTCGCATAACGGCATGGACGTGGACCTGAAAATGGCCTCGCGCGTGCGCGGCATCGACGCCATCATGGGCGGCCACACGCACGACGGCGTGCCGGCGCCTGTCGTCGTCAGCAATGGCGGCGGCAAGACGCTGGTGACCAATGCCGGCAGCAACAGCAAATTCCTCGGCGTGCTGGACTTCGACGTGCGCGGCGGGCAGGTGCAGGGCTACCAGTACCGCCTGCTGCCGGTGTTCTCCAACATCCTGCCGGCGGACCGGGAGATGGATGCGCTGATCACGCGCATCCGCGCGCCGTACGAGGGCAAGCTGAACGAGCGGCTGGCGGTCACCGAAGGCACGCTGTATCGCCGTGGCAATTTCAACGGCAGCTTCGACCAGCTGATCGTCGATGCGCTGATGGACGTGAAACAGGCCGAAATCGCCTTCTCGCCGGGCTTCCGCTGGGGCACCTCGCTGCTGCCGAACAGCCCCATCCTGATGGAGCACCTGATGGACCAGACCGCGACCACTTACTCGCACACCACCGTGTCCGAGCTGAGCGGCGCCACCATCAAGACCATCATGGAGGACGTGGCCGACAATCTGTTCAACCCGGACCCGTACTACCAGCAGGGCGGCGACATGGTGAGGGTAGGGGGCATGAGCTACGCCATCGATCCGAAAGCGAAGATGGGCGCGCGCATCCAGGACATGCGCCTGAACGGCAAGCCGATCGACGCGGCCAAAGTGTACAAGGTGGCCGGCTGGGCGCCGGTGGCCGAGGGCGCGAGCGGCGAGCCGGTGTGGGACGTGGTGGGGACGTGGCTGCGCAGCCAGAAAGCGGTCAAGCCGCGCAAGCTGAACGCGCCGCGCCTGATCGGGGTGCAGGGCAATCCGGGCATACTGGCATGATGCGGCGGGCCGCAGTGTTCGCCGCGTTTGCTGCGGCCGGGCTGCTTGCTGCCCTGCCCGGCGCCGCCGCTGCGCCTGCGGCTCCGGCACTGCCCGCGTTTAAAACACTGGACGGCACGCTGCTTGCGCCCGCGCGTTTCGCTGGCAAGACTACCGTTGTGGCGTTCTTTTCCAGTAGCTGCCCGTTCTGCGTGAACGAGGCACCCAAGCTGCAAAAGCTGTATCGCGAAAACAGCCAGGTGCTGGCCGTGGTATCGGTGAACATCGAGGCGGGCGATGCGGCGCAGGCGGCAAAGGCCGCCGCCTGGGTCCAGCGTTTCGGGCTAACCCACGCAGTGACAGCGGATTACCGCGCGTTCGAGGCGGCGCTCGGCAAGCCGAAGGGCATCCCGGCGCTGTATGTGTTCGACCGGCATGGCAAGCTGGTACGAAGCGAAATCGGCGAGATGCTCGACGAGGATTTCGACGACATTGCCCGCGAAGCGCGCAAGCCATGAAGACGGCATTGGCGGCGGCTATGCTGGCGATGTTGGCCAACGCGGTCAACGCGGCCGCTTCGGCCGCCGCGCCCGCCGCCAAGGCCAATGCCGGGACATCGGCGGCGACGCCCCCGGCGTCTTTGCCGCCGGTCCCGCTGGCATTGGACCTGCAGCGCGATGGTATCGCCGCGGCGCGGACGGGCATGCCGCTGGTGCTGTTTTTCTCGCTGCCGGACTGCCGCTATTGCCACACCGTGCGCCACAGCTACCTGGCCCCCATGCAGCACAGCCCGTACGTCGTGCGCGAAATCGAGGTTGGCGGCAGCCTGGCCGTGACCGGACTGGACGGCGCGGCCACCACGCACGCCGCGCTGGCGCGCCGGTTCGGCGTGCAGTTCGCGCCAACCGTGCTGTTCCTCGGCCCGGCCGGCGCCGAGCTCGCGCCGCCGCTGAAAGGCGGCGACACCGCCGGCATGTACGGCGCCTACCTCGACGCGCGCCTGGCCACGGCGCGGCATGCCATCTCCGCCACATTACGCCCCGAAAGGAAAGCCCCATGAAACAAGCCATTACCAGCGTCCTGGCCGCCGCCATCCTGCTGGGCGCGCCTTCTGCCGCCCTGGCCGCCGACGCCAGCTATGCCATCCGCCTGATGACGCCCGAAACCGCGCTCAAAGCCGCATCGGCCGCACTGGCCGCTTGCCGCAGCGGCGGCTTCCAGGTGGCGGTGGCCGTGGTGGACCGCAGCGGCCAGATCCAGGCGGTGCTGCGCGACCGCTTCGCCGGCGCGCACACCCCGGAAACGGCCGTCAACAAGGCCTGGACCGCCGCCAGCTTCAAGATGAACACCACCGACCTGGCCAAGGCCACGCTGCCGGGTTCGGCTTCCAGCGGGATCCGCGCCATCCCCCGCGTGGCGGCCATCGGCGGCGGCCTGCTGATAGAAGCGGCCGGCGCGCCCTACGGCGCCATCGGCATCTCCGGCGCCCCGTCCGGCGACCAGGATGACAAATGCGCCCGCGCGGGCCTGGACGCCATCCTGGACGACCTCAACCTCTGATCCGCCGCGTTCCGCCGCGCAGCCCTTGCGCGGCGCCCGCCTTGCCACTATGCTCGCGTTTTGCCAGCCATAGAAGGGCGCCCCATGCGTAGCACCATCAGGATTGCCGTGACCGGCCTCGCCGCAGCGTGCTGCCTGGCTTTGGCCGCATGCGGTACGGCCGGCACGGCCAGCCCCGGCGGCCCGGCCGGTGGCGTCTTGGCGCGCGCGGCCGGCCCGGGCAGTCCAGCCCCCGGCCTCACCTGGGCGCGCAAAGTGCAGCCCGGCGTCACGATAACCGAGATAGAGGATGCTTTCGCCAGCGTCGCGGCCGAGGACAACATCCGCGCGGTGGGGGAGTTGCCGCTGTCCAAAGAGCTGGAACTGCGCGCCGGCAAGCCCGGCAAGTTCCTCAAGGTGTATTCCTATTGCGACCCCGCCGCCGCGCGCACCATGGTCGACTTCAACCCCAGCATGGCCGCGCTGCTGCCGTGCCGCATCTCGGTGGTCGAGCAGGACGACGGCCTGTGGATCTACACCATGGATATGGACATGTTAATTAATATGCAAGGCGAGTTGCCGCCCCATGTCGGCGCCACCGTGCAGCGCGTGCGCGCCACCATCCTCAAAATGCTGGATCGCGGCGCGCGCGGCGAGTTTTGATCAGAAGCGGCGATGTCCCGTATCCTGCTCGCAGCGGCCGTTGAACTTGATCATGCCATCCACCGTGATGACACCGCTGACGCGGTTGATGGTCAGGGTCGGCTTGTTCAAGCCGTTGAGCCTGAAGCGGGCGCGGATTTCGTCGTGTCCGACAATCAGGTCATCCAGGTCCCACCAGCCGTGATCGCCGCCTGAATTGATTGGCGGCACCAGCTGCTTGGGCATCTTGATGCTGCCCTGGTCGCCGTGGATGGACACGTTGACGGCGGTCTCGAACGAGGCTTTGCCCGTCTCCACTGTGGACTTCGGTTCGTACTTGTGCTTTTCAGCGTTCCACTGGTAGCCGCTGTGGGTTTCCACTGTCAGCTTTTCCGCGCCGCCGTAGCAGACCAGCTGGATATCGTCGCGCCGCTCGCGCCGGTCGTCATCCCGGTCCTGGGCGTGGACATGGCCGGCGGCAACGGCTATGAATAGAAGTGCGGTCAGTGCTTTCATCTGGTCTCTCCTAAGGATGGGGGGGGGCGTAGCCAAGGCGCTCAATGCCGGCGGAAGGTGTGGAGCTGGTCTTTGCGCAAATAGTGCAGGCCGAATATCAGGCCGCCGGACGGGCCGGGCAGTTGGTAGTCCCCCGCAGCGCGGGCGATGATGTAGTCCGCCCCTTCCTCGACGATGTCGGCGTTGCGGGCCAAAACCAGTTCAGGCGGGAGCATGCCTGCCACCCGGGTGCAGGCCAGTTGGAGCGTGCCCACGTCGGCCTTGTACAGCACCTTGCTCAGTTCGCCGCGCGCATCTTTCCCCAGCATGCCGCGCAGGGCGGCGGCGCCGAGCAGCATCTCCCCGTGCATCTTTTCCAGCATGGCCGGCCCCGCTTCCTTCAGCGCGGCGGCGGCATAGGCGCTGGGCAGATGGGTCATGTAGCGCCCGGTCCAGTTAGCCGACTGCATGCGCGCAACGAGCGCCACGCGGAACTGGTCGTCATCGCAGTCGAGCAGGTAGGCCAGCGGGTGCAGGTTGAGGCCCTTGCCGTCCTTGCTGAGCAAGGGGCTGCCGGCCATGGCTTGCTGCATGACGGCGTACGGCTCCACGCTGGCATATTTGGCCGCCAGTTGCGCCGCGTCGTGGTGGTGCAGCAGCGCCGTCGCGGCCTCCGTCACGAACGGCACGGGCACCAGCAAGCCTGCCGCGCTCTCGCGGGAGATCAGGATGAACTGGCTGTGCGGGACCGGTGTGCTTGCCTTGGGTAGCTCGGCCGGCAGCGCGCGCGCCAGCACTACTCCGGCGGCCAGGGCGCCCGGCGCGGGCGCGGTGCTGTGCCGGATCGTGCCGCAGCCTGCCAGCAGCAGGGCGGCGAGTATGGTCCATCGCATGCGTGCTCTTTCCTGTTGTTATCCGAGTCAGAATAGCAGGAAGATAACACAGGCGCGGGCTCAGGAGAGGCGGCCGAAAGTAAGAAACAGCCAGGCGGCGGTAATGACCACCATGCCCGAAATGGTGAGGCAGGACCAGGTGAAGAACCAGGCCGACAGCAAGGTGGCCTGCAGCGCGCGCTCGAACAGGAAGCCCAGCGCGAAATCCAGGGCCGCCACCACCGACCAGCGCCGCAGGTAGACCGGCAGGTAGCGGCTCATGAAGCGGTTGTGCGCCAGCGCCGCGTGCCGCTCGAACAGGTCGCGCGCCGCGCTCACGTCCCTGAACAGCCAGTCGAAGAACATGAAGCGGTAGAGCAGGGTCCTGAACGGCATGGCCGGGCTGTGGTCTTGCTGAAGGTCGGGCTGCGACGCGTCCTTGTCCATGGGCTCTCCAAGTTGAGTTGAAGATGAGAGTGGCAATGCCGTTTCGCTCATCATACGCCTACCCGCGCAACGCCGCGCGCGCGAAATTGCATCCAATGCAAGCTTATCGGGCCGAAGGCCGTTGCCGCGCTTGCCTAAAACGGCGTTTTCAGAGTAGAATTTCGGGTTGCTTGAATTCGTTTTTGAGCAAGGTAGTAAATCCTTAAATTTTTTTAAACGCGAATCCGGTCGCCAAGGGTGCCTGTCACAGGGTGACTGATCGGATTCCAGACCCAAACCCTGGAGCTAATATGTCCGTAACTATGCGTGAAATGCTGGAAGCCGGTGTCCACTTCGGTCACCAAACCCGTTTCTGGAACCCAAAGATGGCTCCGTTCATCTTCGGCCACCGCAACAAAATCCACATCATCAACCTGGAAAAAACCATGGGCATGTACCAGGAGGCGATGAAGCACGTTCGCCAACTGGCATCGAACCGTGGCACCATCCTGATGGTGGGCACCAAGCGTCAAGCGCGCGAAATCATCGCTGCTGAAGCGCAACGTGCTGGCGTTCCTTACGTTGACCAGCGTTGGCTGGGCGGCATGCTGACCAACTTCAAAACGATCAAGACCTCGATCAAGCGCCTGAAAGACATGGAAGCGCAAATCGAAGACGGTTCCGTTGAGAAGCTGTCGAAAAAAGAAGCGCTGATGTTCCAACGCGAGATGGTCAAGCTGCAAAAGTCCATCGGCGGTATCAAGGAAATGGGCGGCGTTCCTGACGCAATCTTCGTCGTGGACGTTGGCTACCACAAAGGCGCCATCACCGAAGCCGCTAAACTGGGCATCCCAGTCATCGGCGTGGTCGATACCAACCACTCCCCAGAAGGCGTAACCTACGTCATTCCAGGCAACGACGACTCCTCGAAAGCGATCACGCTGTACGCTCGCGGTGTGGCCGACGCCATCCTCGAAGGCCGTGCCAACTCGGCAGCCGACGTGCTGGAAACGATCAAGACCGCATCTGGCGACGAGTTCGTAGAAGTCAGCGAACAAGCCTAATTGGCCGCCTGCCGCAAGGCAGGCTTCCATGCAGCAAATCAGCAGTTTAAAAGGGGTGGCATCTGCTCCCCCTTTTTTTTAACGACAGCGTATGGGCGTGCAGGCTTGCGAGCCACCCCATACCACTCACCGAATACACAGGAGAATTACATGGCAGCTATTACTGCAGCGATGGTAGGCGAACTGCGCGCGAAAACCGACGCGCCTATGATGGAATGCAAAAAAGCCCTGACCGAAGCCGAAGGCAACATGGACAAGGCTGAAGAACTGCTGCGCGTTAAGCTGGGCGGCAAGGCTTCCAAGGCTTCCTCGCGCATCACCGCCGAAGGCGTGGTGGCGACTTACATCGCCAACGGCGTTGGCGCCCTGATCGAAGTCAACTCCGAGACCGACTTCGTTGCCAAGAACGACGACTTCCTGAACCTGGCCAACACCGCGGCCCGCCTGGTTGCCGAAAACAATCCGGCCACCGTGGAAGCCCTGCTGGCCCTGCCAGCCGGCGAAGGCAAGACCCTGGACGAAGTGCGCACCGCCCTGATCGGCAAAATCGGCGAAAACATGTCGATCCGCCGCTTCCAGCGTTTCGAAACCACCGCCAAGCTGGCGTCGTACCTGCACGGCACCCGCATCGGCGTGATGGTTGAGTTCGAAGGCGCGGACGACCAGGTCGGCAAAGACGTGGCCATGCACATCGCCGCCATGAAGCCAGTGTCGCTGTCGGCTGACCAGGTGCCTGCCGAACTGATCGAAAAAGAGCGTTCGGTTGCCCAGGCCAAGGCCGACGAAGATGCAGCCCAGGCTGCCGCTGCCGGCAAGCCAGCCCAGTCGGCTGACATCGTCGCCAAGCGCCTGGAAGGCTCCGTGCAGAAGTTCCTGAAAGAAGTGTCCCTGCTGAACCAGGCCTTCGTTAAGAACGACAAGCAGACCATCGAAGCCATGCTGAAAGCGAACAACGCCTCCGTGAAAGCATTCACGATGTACGTGGTTGGCGAAGGCATCGAGAAGAAGGTAGACGATTTCGCTGCTGAAGTTGCAGCGCAAATGGCTGCCTCCAAAGGCGCATAATTAAAAGCGGGCCGCAAGGCCCGTTTTTTTAAGCCCGAACCACTTGTCTCTTGCTTTAGTGCAAGCGAGTGGTGCAGCAAGCGGAGGTCCGGTTATCATTATGCGTTGCATAACCTTGCCTTCGTAGCCTCACCCGAATAAACCCCAACTAAGGAGCCCCAGCTCATGTCAAAACCAGCCTACAAGCGCGTCCTCCTCAAATTGTCCGGTGAAGCCCTGATGGGCGACGATGCCTACGGCATCAACCGCGGCACGATCGAGCGCATGGTGGCCGATGTGGCCGAGGTCGCGAAACTGGGCGTGGAACTGGCAGTAGTGATCGGCGGCGGCAACATCTTCCGCGGCGTTGCGCCCGGCGCCCAAGGCATGGACCGCGCCACTGCGGACTACATGGGCATGCTGGCTACCGTGATGAACGCGCTGGCCCTGGCCGACGCCATGAAGCACGCCGGCGTGACCGCGCGCGTGATGTCGGCCATCGGCATCGACCAGGTGGTCGAGCCCTATGTGCGCCCGAAAGCGCTGCAATACCTGGAAGAGGGCAAGGTTGTCGTGTTCGCCGCAGGCACCGGCAATCCCTTCTTCACCACCGACACGGCCGCTGCCCTGCGCGGCTCGGAAATCAGCGCGGAAATCGTGCTGAAAGCGACCAAGGTGGACGGCATCTACACCGCCGACCCGAAAAAAGACCCGAACGCGACGCTGTTCCACACGATCTCGTTCGACGAAGCCATCGCCAAGCACCTGCAAGTGATGGATGCAACCGCATTCGCGCTGTGCCGCGACCAGAAACTGCCGATCAAAGTGTTCTCCATCACCAAGCCGGGCGCGCTGATGCGCGTGATTCTGGGCGAGGATGAGGGTACACTGGTTCACGTTTAATTATTTACCAAGATATACAGGAGCACAGCATGTCCGTAGCTGACGTTAAAAAGAACGCGCAAGACCGCATGGTCAAGTCGATCGAGACGCTGAAGGGCGACCTGGCCAAGGTCCGCACCGGCCGCGCCCACACCGGCATCCTCGACCACGTGATGGTGGAGTACTATGGCAACCCGACGCCGCTGAGCCAGGTGGCCAACCTGACGCTGGTGGATGCGCGCACCATCGGCGTGACGCCCTTCGAGAAGAAGATGGGCGCCACCATCGAGAAAGCCATCCGCGACGCCGACCTGGGCCTGAACCCGGCCTCGCAGGGCGACCAGATCCGCGTGCCGACCCCGGCCCTGACCGAAGAACGCCGCAAGGAAATGGTCAAGCTGGTCAAGAGCGAAGGCGAAGACGCCAAGGTCGCCGTGCGCAACATCCGCCGCGACGCCAACGAATCGCTGAAGAAGCTGGTGAAGGACAAGGCCATCTCGGAAGACGACGAGCGCCGCGGTTCGGACGACATCCAGAAGCTGACCGACAAGGCCATCGTCGACATCGACAAGCTGCTGGCTGAAAAAGAGAAAGAAGTGCTGACCGTATAAGGTAACTGCGGTTACAGTACGGTTACCGTACGGTACAGTGCGTATCTAGAACACGGGACGGGCCGCGCAAGGCGGCCTGTCCCCATTGTGGCGACACCTTTTTTGGCTTTAGAGTTCATGAAATATTCAAGTTCGACGACTGCGGTTCCGGATGCGCCCAAGGTGCCCCGCCACGTTGCCATCATCATGGACGGCAATGGACGCTGGGCGACCAAGCGCTTTCTGCCGCGTGTCGCCGGCCACGTCAAAGGCGTGGAAGCGGTGCGCAACATCGTGGAGGGCTGCGCGCTGCGCGGCGTGGAATACGTCACCCTGTTCGCCTTCAGTTCCGAGAACTGGCGCCGGCCGGAAGAGGAAGTGTCGCTGCTGATGCGCCTGTTCGTCACCGCGCTCGAGCGCGAAGTGTCCAAGCTGCACGCCAATAATATCCGCCTCAAGGTGGTGGGCGACCTGAGCCGCTTCGACGAGAAGCTGCGCGGCATGATCGCCGCCGCCGAGCGCAAGACTGCCAACAATACCCGCCTGACCGTCACCATCTGCGCCAACTACGGCGGCCGCTGGGACATCATGCAGGCGGTTGGCAAGATGGTGGCGGCCCATCCCGGCGCCACCGACTTCAGCGAAGAGCAGCTGGCCCCGCACCTGGCCATGGCCTATGCGCCCGAGCCGGACCTGTTCATCCGCACCGGCGGGGAGGAGCGCATCTCCAACTTCCTGCTGTGGCAGTTGGCCTATACCGAGCTGTTTTTCACCGACACTTACTGGCCCGATTTCTCGATCGAGAGCCTGGACGCGGCCATCGCGTCTTACCAGAACCGGGAGCGCCGCTTCGGCCGCACCGGCGACCAACTGGCTGAGAAGACCACCTGATGCTCAAAACCCGGATTATCACCGCTGTCGCGCTGCTGGCGGTCCTGCTGCCAGTCCTGTTCTTCAACTACTATCCGGCCGTGGCCGTGGTGGTGCTGGCCTTCTTCGGCGCAGCGGTGTGGGAAAGTTTCCGGCTGTTCAATACCCCCCGTCCGCTGCTGGCGGCGGCGGTGTGGGCGGCGGCGTTCGGCTACACTTTTTTGCTGCACGGCCTGAACGGCCCGGTCACCTTCTGGCTGGCGCTCGGCTTCGCCATCTGGCTGCTGCGCTTTACGCCCACGCTGTACACCGGCCTGCCGCCGGCTGAAAGCCTGGGCAACAAGATGCTCAGCGTGGTCTATGCCATCACGCTGGTGAGCTGCTTCGTGGCCATCCTGGCGCTGTACCTGAAGTCGCCGCTGTTCCTGATTTCCGCCATGGCGCTGGTGTGGATCGCCGATATCGGCGCCTACTTCAGCGGCAAGGCCTTCGGCAAGCGCAAGCTGGCGCCCACCATCTCGCCCGGCAAGTCCTGGGAAGGCGCGATTGGCGGCTGCATAGCCGTGCTGCTGCTGTCGGCCGTGAGCGTGCTGGCCGCACCGTCCTTCCCCTGGCTGCAGGACACCTTCGTGGTGGCCCTGCAGGCCAAGCGCGGCTGGGCGCTGACTATTATTATCCTGGTCGTGATCTGCGCCTTCAGCGTGATCGGCGACCTGTTTGAATCCATGCTGAAACGACGCGCCGGCGCCAAGGACAGCAGCAACCTGCTGCCTGGCCACGGTGGCGTGCTGGACCGTATTGACGCCCTGGTGCCAGTGCTGCCGCTGGCCGCGCTGATCGCCGGCTGGGCATAAGGAGTACCATGCAACGCATTACCATATTGGGCGCCACCGGCTCCATCGGCGTCTCCACGCTGGACGTGCTGGCGCGTCACCCGGACCGCTATTCGGTCTATGCGCTGAGCGCGCACAGCCGCGTCGACGAATTGGCCGCACAGTGCGAACAGTTCAAGCCGGCGCGCGCCGTGGTCGGCACCGCCGCCGCCGCCGCGCAGCTGCAGGCCCTGCTGCGGGCCAAAGGCTTGCGCACCGAAGTCGAATACGGCGAACAGGCGCTGTGCGCCATTGCCAGCGCCGCTGAAACCGACACTGTGATGGCCGCCATTGTCGGCGCCGCCGGCCTGGCGCCCACGCTGGCCGCCGCGCGCGCCGGCAAGAAGGTGCTGCTGGCGAACAAGGAAGCGCTGGTCATGTCCGGCCAGCTGTTCATGGACGCGGTGCACGACAGCGGGGCGGTGCTGCTGCCCATCGACAGCGAACACAACGCCATCTTCCAGTGCCTGCCGCAGCATTACAGCCGGGTGCCGGGCGCCTCCGGCGTCACCAGGATCCTGCTGACCGCCTCCGGCGGTCCCTTCCTCAAGCGCGCCGTCGACACGCTGGACTCGGTCACGCCCGACGAGGCGTGCAAGCACCCGAAATGGTCGATGGGCCGCAAGATCTCGGTCGACTCGGCCACCATGATGAACAAGGGCCTGGAAGTGATCGAGGCCCACTGGCTGTTCGGCACCACCGCCGAGCAGATCGAAGTGGTGATCCACCCGCAGTCGGTGGTCCATTCCATGGTCTCCTACAACGACGGCTCGGTGCTGGCCGAACTGGGCAACCCGGACATGCGCACCCCGATCGCGCATGCGCTGGCCTACCCGGAGCGCATCGCATCCGGTGTGGCGCAGCTGGACCTGGCGCAAGTGGGCACGCTGCAGTTCGAGCGTCCCGACTTCGTGCAGTTCCCCTGCCTGGCGCTGGCTTTTGAGGCGCTCAAGGCCGGCGGCACCGCGCCCGCGCTGCTGAACGCGGCCAACGAAGTGGCGGTGGCCGCCTTCCTCGACAGCCGCATCGGCTTCCGCCAGATCGACCGCGTCATCGCCCAGGTGATGCAGGAGCTGCCGCACGGCGCCGCCGCCAGCATCGCGGCGGTGATGGAGCAGGATGGCCTGGCGCGCGCCGCCGCACAGCGTATCATAGGCAACATCACTAGCGGTTTGCGCCCACAATGAACTTCCTCACGACCCTGCTGGCTTTCGCGGTTGCGCTGGGATCGCTGATCATCTTCCACGAGCTGGGCCACTATTGGGTGGCGCGCTGGTGCGGCGTGAAAGTGCTGCGCTTCTCGGTCGGCATGGGCAAGGTGGTGTGGTCGCGCCGCGTCGGCCCGGACCAGACCGAATGGGCCGTGTCCGCCTTGCCGCTGGGCGGCTACGTCAAGATGCTGGACAGCCGTGAGCCCGACACCGGCCCGCTGTCCGATGCCGACAAGGCGCGCGAATTCACCCGCCAGAACGTGTGGAAGCGCATCGCCATCGTGGCCGCCGGCCCGCTGGCCAACTTCCTGCTGGCCATCTTCCTGTTCGCCGGCCTGTACATGGCCGGCATCGCCGAACCTTCCTCCAAAGTGGCGCCGCCCGCCGCCGACACGGCCGCCTTTGCTGCCGGCCTGAAGGGGGGCGACGTGGTTACCTCGGTGAACGGCGAGCGCGTGCGCGTCTGGTCCGACCTGCGCTGGGCCGTGATCCAGACCGCCATCGACAAGCAGGCCATGCGGCTGGAAGTGGACCGGCCCGGCAGTGGACGGCAGACGCTGTCGATACCGGCCAGCGCCATGGCCGGCATGGACCTGGAATCCGACGTGGCCGGCAAGCTGGGCTTCAGCCTGGCGCGGCCGCCCGCGCTGCTGGGCGAAATCCTGCCGGGCAGCGCCGCCGAGCGCGCCGGCCTGCGCAGCGGCGACCTGATCGAAGCCATCGACGGCAAGCCGGTCGAGGACTGGATCGCCTTCCTCACCGTGGTGCGCGGCTCGAACGGCAAAGCGCTGCAGCTGCAGGGCCTGCGCGGCGGCTCGCGGTTCGAATTGACCGTCACGCCGGACGTGGAGCGTAAAGGATCTGTAACAGTCAGTAAGATCGGCGCTTACGCCGGACAAGGCCCGGATATGATCGAAGTGACCGCCGGGCCGGTGGAGGCGGTAGGCAAGGGCGCCGTCAAGGTGTGGGATACCAGCGTCCTGACCCTGAAAATGATAGGGAAAATGATCGTCGGCGAGGTCTCGTGGAAGAATGTGACCGGACCTATCACCATAGCCGACTACGCCGGGCAGACCGCACGGATAGGCGTTGCCAGCTATCTGAGCTTCATTGCCTTCATCAGCATCAGTCTCGGGGTGATGAATTTGCTACCGATTCCCGTTCTTGATGGGGGACTTTTACTGTATTATTCGCTGGAAGTTTTAACCGGGCGTCCAGTGCCGGAGCGTTTTGGCGAGATAGCGCAGCGCCTCGGCGTTGGTCTGCTGGTGACATTAATGGCACTGGCTGTATTCAACGACGTGGCGCGCCTGCTTTAATAAGTTTATGTAGTCTGTAATTTGAGCCATTGATTTGAGCCATCGAATACCACCAATGAAATTATATTCTGACCGTATCGCCTTGCCTTCTTTTCGCCGCAGCCTGATCGGCGCCGCCGCCCTGGCACTCTGCTCCGGCAGCGCGTTCGCCATCAATCCCTTTGTCGTCAAGGACATCCGTGTCGAAGGCATCCAGCGTACGGAGGCCGGCACGGTCTTCAGCTACCTGCCGGTGCGCGTGGGCGAGACCTTCGACGACAAGAAGAGCGTGGCCGCCATCAAGGGCCTGTACGGTTCGGGTATATTCAAGGACGTGCGCCTGGAACAGGACGGCGACGTGCTGGTGGTGATCGTGGAAGAACGCCCGGCGATCGCCAAGGTGGACTTCACCGGCACCAAGGAATTCGAGAAAGACATGCTGGTCAAGGCGCTGAAGGACATCGGCGTGGGCGAAACCAAGACCTTCGACAAGGCATCGGTGGACCGCGCCGAGCAGGAGTTGAAGCGCCAGTACCTGTCGCGCGGCCTGTACGGCGTGAAGGTCACCACCACGGTCACGCCGATCGAGCGTAACCGCGTCAACATCGTGTTCGCGGTGGACGAGGGCGAAATCGCCAAGATCAAGCAAATCAACCTGGTGGGCAACAAGGCTTTCTCCGACAAGGAACTGCGCGAGAACCTGGCGCTGAACACCGGCGGCTGGTTCAGCTGGTACACCAAGGCCAACCAGTACTCCAAGACCAAGCTGACGGGCGACCTGGAGTCGCTCAAGTCCTTCTATCTGAACCGCGGCTATATCGAGATGCAGGTCGAATCGACCCAGGTGTCGATCACCCCGGACAAGAAGGACATCTACATCACCATCAACATCAGCGAAGGCGAGAAGTACAAGGTCGCCGACTACAAGTTCGAAGGCGAGATGTTCGGCCGCGAGGAAGAACTGCGCCAGCTGGTACTGCTGCGCAGGGGCGAAGTCTATTCGGGCGAGCGCCTGACCGCCACCAACAAGCTGATCACCGACCGCCTGGGCACCTTCGGCTACGCTTTCGCCAACGTCAACGTCGATCCGCAGATCGACCGCGAGAAGCGCGAAGTGAGCTTCACCTTCCTGATCGATCCGGGCAAGCGCGCCTACGTGCGCCACATGAATATCGCCGGCAATACCAGCACCCGCGACGAAGTGATCCGCCGCGAGTTCCGCCAGTTCGAATCGTCCTGGTACGACGCCAACAAGATCAAGCTGACCCGCGACCGCGTGGACCGCCTAGGCTACTTCAAGGACGTGACCATCGACACGCCGGAAGCGCAGGGCACCTCGGACCAGGTGGACGTGCAGCTGACCGTGGTCGAAAAGCCGACCGGTAACTTCCAGATCGGCGGCGCGTTCTCGCAGGCCGAAAAGTTCACCTTCTCGGCGTCGATCCAGCAGGCCAACTTCGCCGGCTCGGGCAACACCGTCGGCATCAACCTGAACACCAGCAAGTACAGCCGCACCATCGAGTTCTCGAACACCAATCCGTACTACACGGATGATGGCGTGAGCCGCTCGTTCGACTTGTATATCCGTACCCTGAACCCGCCGGCGCTGAACATCGGTTCCTACACCATTAAACAGCACGGCGGCCGTATCAGCTGGGGTGTGCCGTTCTCGGAAGTGGACACCGTGTTCTTCGGCGCGGGCCTGGAACGCTCGTCGATCACCACCGACGAAACCAGCCCGGTGCGCTACCAGGATTATGTGCGCGACATCACCGGCAGCCCGGTGGGCACCGCCAAGACCGTTGCCGTGCCGCTGACCGCCGCCTGGGCGCGCGACAGCCGCGACAGCGCCCTGACCCCGACCGTGGGCCAGTACCAGCGCGTCAACCTGGAACTGGACGTGGTGGGCGAGTCGAAGTACTTCCGCGCCGTATACGAACACCAGCTGTTCAAGCCGCTGCACCCGAAAGTCACGCTGGCCCTGAAGGGCGAGATCGACTACGGCCACGGCATCGGCGACAAGCCGTATCCGGTGTTCAAGAACTTCTACGGCGGCGGCATCGGTTCGGTGCGCGGCTACCTGAGCTCCTCGCTCGGTATCGTCGACACCCGCTACGGCGACGCGCTGGGCGGCGCCTCGCGCCTGATCGGTAACGCCGAACTGCAGATGCCGTTCCCGGGTTCCGGCCAGGACCGCAGCTTGCGCTGGTTCGGCTTCCTTGACGGCGGCCAGGTGTACCAGGAAGGCCAGAAGATGCGCTTCTCGGAGCTGCGTTTCTCCACCGGCCTGGGCGTAAACTGGATTTCCCCGGTTGGTCCGCTGAAGTTGAGTTATGCTAAGCCTTTGAACGCCAAACCTGGCGACCGCCTGGAGCGCTTCCAGTTCCAGATGGGTAATGGATTCTAAGGGTACTAACTTTGATTCGGAGAAACACGTTGAAGACTGCTTCCGCTACCGCATCGGCTAAGGCCGCCAAGTATCTGGCCGTGCTTGCACTGGGCTTGAGCGCTTTGGGGCCGGCGCAAGCGCAGTCGTCCAAGATTGCGTGGCTCAGCACCGAGCGGATTTATAACGAATCGCGCCTGGCCAAGCTGGCCGGCGACAAGCTGGCCGAGGAGTTCAAGGCGCGCGAAAAAGCCATGCAGGACCTGGCTTCGCGCCTGAAAAGCGCCTCCGAAAAGCTGGAAAAGGAACTGCCGGCGCTGGGCGAGGCCGACCGCGTCAAACGCCAGCGCGAGTACTTCGAGCTGGACAAGGAGTTCCAGCGCCGCCAGCGCGAGTTCCGTGAAGACCTGAACCAGCGCACGAATGAAGAGCGCGCCGTCATTTCCGACAAGGCCACCCTGATCATCAAGCAGCTGGCGCAGACCGAAGGCTTCGATATCGTGCTGCAGGATGCGGTGTGGGCCAGCCCGCGCATCGACATCACCGACAAGGTGCTGGCGGCGCTCGACAAAAACAAATAGTCACACAGATATAGATTGGAACACCCCGATGGGCACTCGACTAGGAGAATTGGTCGAACGCTTGGGCGGGCAGCTGGTAGGCGATGCGGCACTGGAAGTGTCCGGCATCGCGCCACTGGCGGACGCCGGCGTTTCGCACATCAGCTTTCTCAGCAATAGCAAATTCCGCGTGCAGGCCGGCCAGAGCAAGGCCGCCGCGCTGATCGTCTCCGCACAGGACGACGAGACCGTGGCCGCGACCTACCAGGGCGCGCGCATCATCGTCAAAAATCCCTATGTGTACTTTGCCCGCGCGGCGCAATACTTTGAATCGCTGACGGCCATCGTGCCCGAGCCAGGCATCCATGCTTCGGCGGCGGTGCACGCCACGGCCACGGTGGACCCCAGCGCCCATATCGGCCCCTTCGTCAGCATCGAGGCGGGCGCGGTGATCGGCGCCGGCGCGGTGATCGAGCACGGCTGCTTCGTCGGCCGCGACGCGCAGGTGGGCGAGGGCACGCACTTCTTCGCCAACGTGACCTTGCAGGCGCGCTGCATCATCGGCAAGCGCGGCATCGTCCATTCGGGCGCCGTGATCGGCACCGACGGTTTCGGCTTTGCCAACGAGGGCGGTGTCTACATCAAGATTCCGCAGACCGGCCGCGTGGTGATCGGCGACGACGTCGATATCGGCGCCAACACCACGGTGGACCGCGGCGCGCTGGCCGATACCATCATAGAAGACGGCGTGAAGCTGGACAACCAGATCCAGATCGGCCACAACTGCGTGATCGGCGCGCACACGGCGATGGCCGGCTGCGTCGGCGTGGCCGGCAGCGCCGTTATCGGCAAGTACTGCACCTTCGGCGGCGCCGCCATGGTGCTGGGCCACCTGAAAATCGTGGACGGCGTACACGTCTCGTCGGGCAGCATGGTATCGCGTTCGATACTGGAGCCGGGCCAGTACACCGGCTTCTATCCGTTGGCAAAAAACGCCGATTGGGAAAAATCGGCCGCCATTGTTCGCAATTTGCCGGGGATGCGCGATAAAATCCGCGCGCTGGAAAAAAACATTAAAACTAAAGACGCTGACGTCAAAGACTAATCATGACCACTACCGAATTGAGCACCGCCCCGAAGACCATGGATATTTGCGAGATCAAGGCCTACCTGCCGCATCGCTATCCGCTGCTGCTGGTCGACCGCGTTCTGAACTACGAAGAGAACAAATCCATCACCGCCATCAAGAACGTCACCGTCAACGAAGAATTCTTCAACGGCCACTTCCCGCACAAGCCGGTCATGCCGGGCGTGCTGATGATCGAGGCGATGGCGCAAACCGCAGCGCTGCTGTCGTTCAAATCCATGGGCATCAAGCCGGACGAGAATTCGGTGGTCTACTTCGTCGGCATCGACGGCGCGCGCTTCAAGCGCCCCGTGGGCCCCGGCGACCAGCTGAAGATGGACGTGGAAATTCTGCGTGTGGCGCGCGGCATCTGGAAGTACAAGGCAGTCGGCACCGTCGACGGCCAGACCGCCGTGGAAGCGGAACTGATGTGCACCATCCGCAGCACCGCCGACGCGAGCCAGCCAGCGGGGCAGTAATGAGTCATATCCATTCCACCGCCATCGTTGACCCGAAAGCGCAGCTCGACAGCAGCGTGACGGTCGGCCCGTACTCGGTGATCGGCCCGAATGTGCGCATCGCGGCCGGCACCAAGGTCGGCCCGCACGTGGTGATCGAAGGCCACACCACCATCGGCCGCGACAACGTGCTGTTCCAGTTCTCGTCCATCGGCGCCGCGCCGCAGGACAAGAAATGGTCCGGCGAGCCGACCCGCCTGGAAATCGGCGACCGCAACACCATCCGCGAATTCTGCACCTTCAACACCGGCACCGTGCAGGACAAGGGCGTGACCAGGCTCGGCAACGACAACTGGATCTCGGCCTACGTCCACCTGGCGCACGACTGCATCGTCGGCAACAACACGATTTTCTCGAACAACGCCCAGATCGCGGGCCACGTCGAGATCGGCGACTGGGTCATCATGAGCGGCTTTGCCAATGTGCACCAGTTCTGCAAGATCGGCGCGCACGCCTTCGTCGGCATGAGCACCAGCCTGACGCAGGATGTGCCGCCGTTCGTGCTGTTGAACGGCAACCCGGCGGCGGCGCACGGCGTCAACATCGAAGGCCTGAAACGCCGCGGCTTCACGCGCGAGCAGATCAACGCCATCCGCGCTGCCTACAAAACGCTGTATCGCTCCGGCCTCACGCTGGAGGAGGCCAAGGCGGCCATGCTCGAACAGGAGAACGCGCTGGCCGAGGACGTGGCCGTGCACGCGCGCGCCATGCGCGAATTCCTCGATACGGCGAATCGTGGCATCGTCCGCTGACATTGCCGTCGCGGTAGTCGCCGGCGAGCCGTCCGGCGACGTGCTGGCCGCGCGCCTGCTGTCGGGCCTGCGGCCGCAGTTGCCGGAAGCGCGCTTTCACGGCATCGGCGGTCCGGCGATGATGGAGCACGGCTTCGAATCGCAGTGGCCGATGGACAAGCTGACCGTGCGCGGCTTGCTGGCCGTGATTCCCCGCTACCGCGAAATCAAGGGCATCCAGAACACGCTGCGCGACCAGTTGCTGGCCGAGCGGCCTGACGTGTTCATCGGCGCCGACTACCCGGGCTTCAACCTGGGACTGGAAGAACAGCTGAAGGCGGCCGGCATTCCCACCGTGCACTACATCGGGCCGCAGATCTGGGCCTGGCGCGGCGGCCGCATCAAGAAGATCATCCGCGCCGTGTCGCACATGCTGGTGGTGTTCCCCTTCGAGGAAGAAATTTACCGCAAGGCAGGTGTGCCATGCAGCTACGTCGGCCATCCGCTGGCCGAACTGGTGCCGTTGGCGCCGGACGAGGCCGCTGCGCGCCGCCTGCTGAGCCTGCCGGAGGTGGCCAACGTGGTCACCATCATGCCGGGCAGCCGCATGTCGGAGATCAAGTACAACACGGTAGCCTTCATGAAGGCGGCACGTTTGCTGAAGAAGCGCGACCGTTCGCTGCATTTCGTGGCGCCGATGGCAGGCGAGAAGCAACGCCAGTACTTCCTCCAGCTGGTGGCGGAAGCCGGCCTGCAGGATGTGGAGATCAAGCTGCTGGACGGCCAGTCGCACACCGCCATCGCGGCGGCGGACGCGGTGCTGGTCGCTTCCGGCACGGCGTCGCTGGAAGTGGCACTGTTCAAGAAGCCAATGGTGATCGCTTACAAGATGATGGCGCTGGAATGGCAGATTTTGCGGCATTTTGGCTACCAGCCGTGGATCGGCCTGCCGAACATCCTGGCGCGCGACTTCCTGGTGCCGGAGCTGCTGCAGGACGCGGCCAGCCCGGAGAACCTGGCCGAAGCCATGTGGCGCCAGCTGAGCGACGCGCCGCACCGCCTGAACCTGGCGGAACGGTTTACTGAAATGCACCACAGCCTGCTGCGCAATAGTGCGCAGGAAAGCGCGGCGGCAGTGATGAAAGTACTGAAGAAATGAAAACCCCACAACCCGGCCTGTTCGACGACTTGCCGCGCTCGCTCGACGAGATCATCTGCGGCGTGGACGAGGCCGGGCGCGGCCCGCTGGCCGGCCCGGTGTTCGCGGCGGCCGTGATCCTGCATCCCGAGCGTCCCATCGACGGCCTGCGCGACTCGAAAAAGCTGACCGAAGCCAAGCGCGACATGCTGGCGCCGCTGATCAAGAGCCATGCGCTGGCCTGGGCCATCGCCGAGGCCTCGGAGGCGGAGATCGACAAGCTCAACATCCTGCAGGCCAGCATGCTGGCCATGAAGCGCGCCGTGGAAGCGCTCAGCACCAGGCCGACCCTGGCGTTGATCGACGGCAACCACTGCCCGCGCATGATGATACAGACCATCGCCATCATCGGCGGCGACGACAAGGAAGACGCCATCTCGGCCGCCTCCATCCTCGCCAAGACCGCGCGCGACGCCGCGCTGGTGCAGCTGCACGCCGCCTATCCGCAGTATGCCTTCGACCAGCACAAGGGCTATGGCACCGCGCTGCACCTGGAGCGCCTGCGCGAACACGGCCCGTCGCCGGTGCACCGCCGCTCGTTCGCACCCGTACGGGAACTGCTGTTCATGAATAATTTGTTATGAAAACCATCACCTCGCGCGACAACGCGCAATACAAAGACCTGAAGCACCTGGCCACCAGCTCCCAGGCTCGCAAGAAAGCCGGCCAGACGCTGCTGGACGGGGTGCACCTGTGCCAGGCTTACCTGCAACTGCGCGGCCTGCCGGTGCAGTGCATCGTCAGTGAAACGGCGCTGAACAACCAGGAAGTGGCCGATATCGTCGGCAAAATCGAGCATCAGCGTGGCCATACCATCGCCTTGCCGGACGCGCTGTACAACGCCGTCAGCCAGGTTGAGCACGGCGTGGGCGTCATGTTCCAGATCGATACCCCCGAGCGCGCCGTGCCGGCGGCCATGACAGTGTCCGCAGTCCTGCTGGACAATGTGCAGGATCCCGGCAACGTCGGCTCCATTTTGCGCAGCGCCGCTGCCGCCGGCATCAAACAGGTTTATTGCAGTGGCGGCAGCGCTTTCTGCTGGTCGCCGAAAGTGCTGCGGGCCGCCATGGGCGCCCATTTCGTGCTCGACATCTTTGAAAATGTCGATCTGGCGCCGCTGATGGCTGCCTCCAGTATTCCCACGCTGGCCACCAGCGGCTATGCCACCACCCGCCTGTACGATGCGGACCTGGCCAGGCCGGTAGCCTGGGTATTCGGCCACGAAGGGCAGGGCGTGGCGGACGACCTGCTGTCCCTGGCAACGCAGACCGTGGTCATCCCCCATCTCGGCCAGGTGGAATCCCTGAACGTCGCCGCGTGTGCGGCTGTATGCTTTTTCGAGCAAGTCAGGCAAAATCAGCAGTAAATATGTTTCTCTGGAGCAGGCATGGACATCGCGCAGTTGCAGTTTCTGGTAGCGGAGGGGGATCCTGGCCAGCGCCAGGCGCTGGTGGACATGTTGCGCCGCCTGGGCGCCGCCCAGGTTGCCGACGCGCCGGACGGCCACGGTGTGCTGCGCCACCTCAGCGCTGACTTCGTGCCGGCCGTGAATATCGCCATCCTCGACCTGGCGCTGCCCGGTATCGACGCGCTGGAACTGATACGCCGCCTGGCCGAGTCCGGCAGCCGCGCCGGGATTATCGTTGCCGGCGCCCAGAAATCCGACGTGCTGTTTTCGATTGAAACCATGGCCCAGGCCTATGGCGTGGATTTACTCGGCGCCATTGCCAAGCCGGTAGGTGAACAGCGCCTTCAGACATTGATCAGTAATTACCAGGGCGCGCGCGCCGATTCCAGTGCCAAAGCCGGTCCTGTATTCAGTTTTGCCGAAGTGGGGCGCGGTTTGCAGGCACGCGAATTCGATCCGTTCTTCCAGCCTAAAATCGAATTGGAATCCGGCCTGGTAAAAGGGCTGGAAATGTTCGCCCGCTGGCGGCATCCGGAACACGGCGTACTGGGGCCGGCCGCATTCATGCGCGCGCTGGAGGAAAATAAGCGCATCGATTTTCTCGACTGGAGCATGATAGAGAAATCGGTGGCCGCCTGCCGTACGCTGCACGATAAAGGCATTCCGATTTCGGTGTCGATTAATGTGGACCAGGCGACCTTGGCTCATCCGCAATTCATGGCGCAAATCGGCGCATGCCTGGAACGCCACCGCATATTGGCAGACTACATTACTTTTGAAATGACAGAATCGGCTGTGCTGTCGGCCGAACCGCATTTCCTGGAACGCCTGCTGCGTTTGCGCATGCAGGGATTCGGATTGGCAATTGACGATTACGGTACCGGCCGGTCGAATCTGCAATTATTGGCCGCCGTGCCATTCACGGAATTAAAAATAGACCGCAGTTTCGTCGATGGCGCATCGCGCCGGCGCGCCATCAGTACGGTATTAAAATCCTGCCTCGGCCTGGCGCGCAGCCTGGATCGCCGTTCGGTGGCGGTCGGTGTGGAAACCAAGCAGGATTGGGATTTCCTGCAAGGCCTGGGTTGCACCTACGCGCAGGGCTATTACATTGCCAAACCCATGCCGGTCGAAGAATTCCCCGATTGGCTGAACGACTGGCGCCAGTTTTTCTAATCGCCATCAACTTTCTACAGCGGCCGCAGAGATGCGGCCGCTGTTGTTTCATAGGCAGCCCATGCCAGTTATTGGCGCAATCAAGCTGGTATCGGGCACGAGGTGGACGCGTCGGCGGACCGGCGCGCGAGTACGGCGGCTGTGAAATCGTCTGCGGGGAAGAATGTCTCGATGGCCAGCTCCTGCAGCGTGATATCGTGCGGCGTGCCGAATATGGTAACGGTGCTGATAAAGCTCAATATTCCGGAAGCGCTTCTCAGGCGCAGCGGCAGTAATACGCCGGGCGCATCGTATTCCTTCCCGGACCTATCGTCCCGCAAGGCAGGAAACGGATAGTCCCTTACTTCGGCAATCAGGGATCGCAGGTGGGAATCGCCGCCTGATTCCAGCTGCCGCGCCAAACGCTCCAGTATGTGTGTGCGCCATTGCGGGTAATTGATGATGCTGGAACCTAGTCCATCCGGATGCAGGCTGAATTTCACCACGTTGACCGGCTCCGCCAGCAGTGCCGGATGGGCGCCGCTCAGCAGCACGCCCACGGCCTGGTTCATCGCGACGATTTCATAGCGGCCATTCATCACCAGGCAAGGATTCGGCATATGGCTTTTTAAAACAATATTGAGCGAATGTCTTGCTGCCTGCATTTCCGGCGCGTCCAGCGCGGTGGTTTTATACATCGGTGCAAAGCCGGCCGCTTCCAGAATGTTATTGCGCTCCCTCGGCGGAATATTCAGCCGGTCGGAAAGGCGCAGCACCATTTCGCGGCTGGGGCTGGAGCGGCCGGTTTCCAGAAAGCTTAAATGGCGGGCCGACAGGTCCGCACTTTCCGCCAGGCCTTGCTGGCTGAGATGCCGCAGTTTGCGCCATACGCGCAAATGCTCGCCGAAAGTCGAATTATTCATGCAGGCTATTCTAACCGGCGTTGGGGGGCGGGAGCATTACCTTGCAGGTAATGGCACGCCGACACTGCAATGCCGATAATCGGGCATCCAACCTTTGAAAGGAATAATCATGCAGCGCACCTTGATCGCCGTCGTCCTGGTTTTGTTTGGCGCCCTGAGTCTGCCGGCCATGCTGCAGCATGGCTATGTCGGCATCTGGGAGGTGCAGTTCCGCACCTGGGCCGGCATGCAGGTGCTGGCCGACCTGGCCATTGCGCTGGTGCTGGTGCTGGCGTGGATATGGAAGGACGCCAAGGCGGCGGGGCGCAACCCGTGGCCCTGGATTGCGGCCACCCTGACGCTGGGCTCGTTCGCCCCGCTGGTGTATTTGCTGACGCGCCGCCGGCAGGCGGCGCGGGTGGAGGTCAGTACTCGCGCCGGTTCGGCTTAATTTCCTGCAAGATCGTGGTCGAAATCTCCTCGATCGACTTGGTGGTCGAGGACAGCCAGCGGATGCCTTCCCGCTTCATCATCATCTCCGCCTCGTTCACCTCGTAGCGGCAGTTCTCGATGGACGCGTACTTGCTGCCGGCGCGGCGCTCGTTGCGGATCTCGGCCAGCCGCTCCGGGGTGATGGTCAGCCCGAAAATCTTCGATTTGAACTGGTACAGCGAGGACGGCAGCTTGCCGCGCTCGAAATCGTCCGGGATCAGCGGGTAGTTGGCCGCCTTGATGCCGTACTGCATCGCCAGGTACAGGCTGGTCGGGGTCTTGCCCGAGCGCGACACGCCGACCAGGATCACATCCGCCGACGACAGGTTCTTATGCGACTGTCCGTCATCATGGGCCAATGAGAAGTTAATCGCCTCGATGCGGTTCTTGTATTCCTCGCTGTCCACGATATTGTGCGAACGGCCGATGGTGTGCGTCGACATCACGCCCAATTCCTGCTCCAGCGGCGCCACGAAGGTCTGGATCAGATCCATATGCATGCCATTGCATTTGCGGATCACTTCCGACAATTCCGTCTTTACCAGGGTGGAAAAGATAATCGGCCGCTGGCCGTCTGTGGCGGCCGCTTCATTAATCTTGCGGGCCGCGTCGTAAGCCTTGTCCAGCGTGTCGATAAACGGCAATCGGATCTGGCGGAAGCGCAATTCGAACTGCGTCAGCACGGAATGGCCGAACGTTTCCGCAGTGATACCAGTGCCGTCGGAGACGAAAAACACGGTGCGCGCGGCGGCGGGGAGGGGCGGGCGTTGTTCTTGTGTCATGAGGGAGTGCTTAGAGCTATGTTGTGAATCGTCAATTTGCGCCGCAGGCTGTAGAATGCACAGCAACGGTAAGATTGTGCTGCACGATGCTAAGAATAACAAGAATCAATATCGGCCAGCCTGCGTAAAGATTTCTATCATCAGTAAAGGTGTCACTATGACTAACGCAGCACTGAAGGAGCAGCAGAACGGCGATGCCGTCTATGTCGCTTCGTTTGAGAACTTGCGCATGACGGATGTGGAGTCCGTCGGCGGTAAGAACGCCTCCCTGGGCGAGATGATCAGCCAGCTCGCTGGCGCCGGGGTCCGGGTGCCGGGGGGCTTCGCCACCACGGCCCAGGCTTTCCGCGACTTCCTGTCGCACAGCGTTGGCGGCGGCAAGCCGCTGGCCCAGCGCATCGCCGACCGCCTGGAAGGCTTGAACATCGACGACGTGCGCTCGCTGGCGCAAGCCGGCGCCGAAATCCGCCAATGGATCGTGGAAACCCCGTTCCAGCCTCGCCTGCAGGCTGAAATCGAGGAGTTCTACGCGCGCCTGGTGGCCGACTCCGAAACCGAAATGTCCTTCGCCGTGCGCTCCTCGGCCACCGCCGAAGACTTGCCGGACGCGTCCTTCGCGGGCCAGCAGGAATCCTTCCTGAACGTGGTCGGCATCGAAAACGTGCTGGACGCCATGAAGCACGTGTTCGCGTCCCTGTACAACGACCGCGCGATTTCCTACCGCGTGCACAAAGGCTTCACGCATGCCGAAGTGGCGCTGTCGGCCGGCGTGCAGCGCATGGTGCGTTCGGACGTGGGCGCCGCAGGCGTGATGTTTACCATCGACACCGAATCCGGCTTCAAGGACGTGGTCTTCATCACCTCCAGCTACGGCCTGGGCGAGACGGTGGTGCAGGGCGCGGTCAACCCGGACGAGTTCTACGTGCACAAGCCGATGCTGGAACAGGGCAAGTCGCCTGTCATCCGCCGCAACATCGGTTCCAAGCTGATCAAGATGGAATTCACCGCCGAAGCGAAAGCCGGCCGTTCCGTCAAGACCGTGGACGTGCCGATCGAAATGCGCAACCGCTACTCGCTGAACGACGAAGAAATCGTTGAACTGGCGAAGTACGCCGTCATCATCGAGAACCATTACCAGCGTCCGATGGACATCGAGTGGGGCAAGGATGGCCGCGACGGCAAGCTGTACATCCTGCAAGCGCGTCCGGAAACCGTGAAGTCGCAGCAGAAATCGACCGACGCGCAGCAGCGCTTCAAGCTGAAGTCGACCGGCACCGTGCTGACCTCCGGCCGCGCCATCGGCCAGAAGATCGGCGCCGGCCCTGTGCGCGTGATCTCCGACCCGTCCGAGATGGAACGCGTACAGCCGGGCGACGTGCTGGTGGCCGACATGACCGACCCGAACTGGGAACCGGTCATGAAGCGCGCTTCCGCCATCGTCACCAACCGTGGCGGCCGTACCTGCCACGCGGCGATTATCGCGCGTGAACTGGGCGTGCCTGCGGTAGTGGGTTGCGGCGACGCAACCGAGATCCTGAAAGACGGCACCTTCGTCACCGTATCCTGCGCCGAAGGCGACGAGGGCAAGATCTACGACGGCCTGCTGGAAACCGAAGTGTCGGAAGTGGCGCGCGGCGAACTGCCGCCGCTGAAAACCAAGATCATGCTGAACGTGGGCAACCCGCAGCTGGCCTTCGACTTCCAGTCGGTGCCGAACGCCGGTGTGGGCCTGGCCCGCCTGGAGTTCATCATCAACAACAACATCGGCGTGCACCCGAAAGCCATCCTGGAATACCCGAACATCGACGCCGACCTGAAGAAGGCCGTGGAGTCGGTGGCGCGCGGCCATGCTTCGCCGAAGGCGTTCTACGTGGACAAGCTGGCCGAAGGGATCGCCACCATTGCCGCCGCGTTCTGGCCGAAAAAGGTAATCGTGCGCATGTCCGACTTCAAGTCGAACGAGTACAAGAAGCTGATCGGCGGCTCGCGCTACGAGCCGGACGAGGAAAACCCGATGCTGGGCTTCCGCGGCGCGGCACGCTACCTGTCGGCCGACTTCGCCGGTGCGTTCGAAATGGAATGCCTGGCCATGAAGCGCGTGCGCAACGACATGGGCCTGACCAACGTCGAGATCATGGTGCCGTTCGTGCGCACCCTGGGCCAGGCTGAGAAAGTGGTCAACCTGCTGGCCAAGAACGGCCTGAAGCGCGGCGAAAACGGCCTGCGCCTGATCATGATGTGCGAAGTGCCTTCGAATGCGGTGCTGGCCGACCGCTTCCTGGAGTTCTTCGACGGCTTCTCGATCGGTTCCAACGACCTGACCCAGCTGACCCTGGGCCTGGACCGCGACTCCGGCATGGAACTGCTGGCCGCCGACTTCGACGAGCGCGATCCTGCGGTGCAGGCGCTGTTGCAGATGGCCATTCAGGCCTGCCTGAAGCAGGGCAAGTACATCGGCATCTGCGGCCAGGGCCCTTCGGACCACCCGGAACTGGCGGTATGGCTGATGGAGCAGGGCATTGAATCGATGTCGCTGAACCCGGACTCGGTAATTGATACCTGGCAGAAACTGGCAGCATTGCAATAAAACAAGTTGACGTTGAGGTGTTTTGAGTTAGACTGGAGTTATTGGAACGTTTAGCAAAAAACCATCAAAACCTCACACATTGCAGCAAGAACCCTCGTCGCCTTCGCAGGCAGCGGGGGTTTTTTATTTTTCACAACGAGGAGGCATCATGTCTGACTGGAGCATGTGGCTGTTGGCCGCAGGCGTGCTGGTGGTGTTGGAGCTGCTGACCGGCACCTTCTACCTGCTGATGATCGCGGTCGGACTGGCGGCCGGGGCGGCGGTGGCATTCGCCGGCGCGTCCGGGCCGGTGCAGACGGTGACGGCTGCCGTGGTCGGCGTGCTGGCAACCGGGCTGCTTTACCGCAGCAAATACGGCAAGTCCGGCAGCGTGGACGCGGCGGTGGACCCGAACGTGAACATGGATATCGGCCAGACCGTCAGCGTGCCGGCCTGGCAGGACGGCATGGCGCGCGTGATGTACCGCGGCGCGCTGTGGGATGTGGAACTGGCGCCGGGTTCATCGCCGGCGCCGGGGCTGTACACCATCCGCGAAGTACGCGGCAGCCGGCTGATCGTCGGCGCCTGACCCTTGAAAGAGTAGACAAAACGTGGAGAACTTTATGGAAATCGGCATCGGCAACGTCAGCTTCGTCATCTTCATCCTGGCGCTGGTATTCGTGTTCAAGACCATCAATGTGGTGCCGCAGCAGCACGCCTGGGTGGTCGAGCGCCTCGGCAAATACCACGCCACGCTGGGCCCCGGCCTGAACATCGTGGTGCCCTTCGTGGACCGCATCGCCTACAAGCACGTGCTCAAGGAAATCCCGCTCGACGTGCCGCCGCAGGTCTGCATCACCAAGGACAACACGCAGCTGCAGGTGGACGGCATTCTCTACTTCCAGATCACCGACGCCATGCGCGCCTCCTACGGCTCGTCCAACTATATCGCCGCGATTACCCAGCTGGCGCAGACCACCTTGCGTTCCGTGATCGGCCGCATGGAACTGGACAAGACCTTTGAAGAGCGCGAACACATCAACACCGCCATCGTCAACGCCATCGACGAGTCGGCCGCCAACTGGGGCGTGAAAGTGCTGCGTTACGAGATCAAGGACCTGACGCCGCCGAGCGAGATCCTGCACGCCATGCAGGCCCAGATCACCGCCGAGCGCGGCAAGCGCGCGCTGATTGCCGCTTCCGAAGGCCGCAAGCAGGAACAGATCAACATCGCCACCGGCGAACGGGAAGCGTCGATTGCCCGTTCCGAAGGCGAAAAGCAGGCCGCCATCAACCGCGCCCAGGGCGAGGCAGCTGCCATCACGGCGATCGCCGACGCCACGGCCGGCGCGCTGCGCGAAGTGGGCGCCGCGATCCAGTCGCAAGGCGGCGCGGACGCGGTGAACCTGAAAGTGGCCGAGAAATACGTGGAAGCGTTTGCCGAGCTGGCCAGGACCAACAACTCCCTCATCGTTCCCGCCAACCTGGGCGACATGAGCGGCCTGATCGCCACCGCGATGCAGGTGGTGAAGACGCAGAAACCCTGAACTTGAACATACCCTTCCATTACCAGGCGGCGCTCGCCCTCATCGGCGTGAGCGCCTTGTGGGCGGTGCTGGCGCCGGTTTATGCGGCAGCCCACACTTGGCTCCGCAACGGGGACGTGGCCAGCGGCTCCGCTACCGTTGCGGAAGCAGCTACTGGCAAGAAGGGGAGGCCCGCCGCATGCAGCGCCATCGTGATTGCTGTGCCGGCATGCGTTTGGCTGAACCTGTCGCTGGCGCTGCACGCACTCAATCTGCTTGCGGTTGGCTTGGCAATCTGCTGCGGTGCGGTACTGGTTTATCGCGCGTTCAAGTGGTACCCGCGCTGGCTGGGCGTTCCGGTTGGCGTGCTGTCCGCGCTCGGATGGTTGCTGGTCGTCGGCATGTTGATACTGGACGGGTTGTTTGGAGGTGGCTCGCCGCGTACGGCCCACATAGGCAACGGTCGACATTGCGAGTTGCGCGAATACGGTTTCGTCACTTCGGATCAGGGCAGCATTACGCGGGTCTACCAGCGCCACTTCTTTATCGACAGGCAAATCGGAAAATTCGTGATCTCCTACATATACCCGGGCGCTCTCGGCCCTGCGCCGGATTTGCAGCAGCGCTGCGAGCGCGCATTGATGGCCGAACAGCGCCGCCAGGCCTTGAACTAGCAGCCGTGTGAGGCCATGGACACAGCAGTCATTGACCTGCGTCGGGCGTCAGCAGCTTGCTTGCTTTGAGCCTGGCTCTGCTTCGGCTATAAGCCTTCGACGATGCGGAAATCGCGTTCGGCGCCGTCGCCCAGCGCTTCGAGCGATGCCGCGTAAGCCGGACTGGCGTACGCGTCCCGTGCCGCCGCGATGGAGGGGAACTCGATCACCACCGTCAGTTGCTGTACACCGTTCTCCTGCACCTCCGGCCGCGTGTTAAACACCAGCGCGCGTCCTCCGGCCGCTTCAATCGGTGGCCGGGCCAACTCGGCGTAGGCCTTCACTTTCGCCTGGTCCGAGATCGACCGGTAGGCGACTATCCAATATCCCTTTTTCATGCTGTCTCCTTGATTACCATTTACCGTTGTGGGCGCCGCCGTCGACGCGCAGTACTTCGCCGCTGACTTGCCTGGCTTCCGTCAGATATACCACGGCATGGGCAATGTCCTCAACGCTGGCGGTGGAATTGTTCGGCGCCAGCGACTTGAGGAAGTCGGACGGGATGCCGTCGGTCAGCGGGGTGTCGACAATACCGGGCGCCACCACGTTGACGCGGATGCCTTGCGAAGCGAATTCGGACGCCAGGCTGCGGCTCACGGCTTCAATGCCGCCCTTGGTAATCATCGGCACGGCGGCGGTGAGGGCGCGGTTCGGGCTGCCTACCAATGTGCTGGAGATGCCCACGATGCTGCCGCCGCGCTCCTGCTTCAGCATCTGCCTGATGACCAGCTGGCTGATGTACAGGTAGCCTTCCAGATTGGTGCGCGACAGCGCAGCGAAGTCGGCCGGGGTGTAGTCGAGGAAAGGCTTGGCGATGAAGATGCCGGCATTGTTCACCAGGCCGTCGATGCCGCCGAAGCGCTCCACCGCCGCCGCCACTACCTTGATTGCGGTGGCCAGCTCGCCGATGTCGCCATCCACCAGCGCCAGGTTGGCGGAAGGCTGGAACGCCTCGGACTGGCTGATAGTGCGCGAGGTGGCCACCACGTTGTAGCCGCGCGCCAGGAAGGCTTCGACGATGCCTGCGCCGATGCCTTGCGACGCGCCGGTGACGATGATGGTTTTTTGCTGTTGAGTCATGCTAGCTCCTGATGGGGTGAAGGGCTTGTTGGTGGAATGGACTTTACTTCCAACAACCTTGCCGATAAAGGCCGCGCCAGGCGCTACTGTTATTACATCGTGTAATCAATCGCCTGGGCGATGCCGCGGCTGGCCAGGTATTCGGTCATCCAGTACAGCAGTGACAGGCCGGGGAAGGCCGCGCCGGCCAGCAGGGCGGCGTGCCAGCCGTAACTGGCGTAGACCCAGCCGCCTGCCGCCGACCCCAGCGCGCCGCCGGCGAAGAACAGGGCGAAGTACAACCCGTTCAAGCGGCTGCGCAGCTCCGCTCCCAGGCTGAAGATAGCGCGCTGGCCCAGCACCAGGTTGGCCGCCACACCCATGTCCAGCACGATGGAGGCTACCGTCAGCACGGCCAGCGCCACGTTGCGCATGGCAGGCGAGTCCGGCGCGAACAGCGGCAGCAGGAAGCTCACCACGCCCAGCGCCAGCGCGGCGGCGGTGGCCATCAGCGTATGCCCCGAGTCAGCCAGCTTGCCGGCGACAGGCGAGGCGATGGCGCCGGCCATGCCCACCAGCGCGAACACGGCAACGCCGGTTTGCGACAGGTGAAAGGCAGGCGTGGACAGCATCATCGGCGTTACGGTCCAGAACAGGCTGAAGGCGCCGAACAGGCCCGCGTGATAGGCGGCGCGGCGGCGCAGCACGGGCTGGCTCAGCAGTAGCAGCCATAGCGAGGCCATCAATTTACGGTATGGCACCGGCGCGGACGGCACGCGCGCCGGCAGCTTGCGGCGCAGCACGGCTGCCAGCATCACGGTGGCAACGGCGGCGCCGCCGAAGACCACGTGCCAGCTGCTGGCATCGGCCACCAGGCTGGCCACGGGACGCGCCAGCATGATGCCCATCAGCAGGCCGCTGACCACCTTGCCCACGGTCTGGCCGCGCGTGGCTTCAAGCGACAGGTGCGCCGCGTAAGGCACCAGCACTTGCGCCGCGACGGAACCCAGGCCGATGGCCAGCGCGGCGGCAAGGAAGGTCCAGGCGCTGGTGCTGGCGGCGGCGGAGGCCAGCGCCAAGGCCGTGAACAGCAGCGCTGCCACCACCAGCTTGCGGTTCTCGAGCAGGTCGCCCAGCGGCACGACGAACAGCAGGCCCACTGCGTAGCCCGCCTGCGTCAGCGTCACGATCAGGCCTGCCGCCTGCGGCGACAGCCCGGTGGCGGCGCTGATCGGGCCGACCAGCGTCTGCGCGTAGTACAGATTGGCGACGATCAGCCCGCAGGCGATGGCCAGCAGCCAGACCATGCCCTTTGAAATGTCCTTGTTCATATTTGCCTCTCGGATTAGCTATGCGATGAGGCCATTCTAGGGAGAAGCCATCGGAAGATAATTAGGGCATAATCCTCATACGCTTTTCGGATTAGATGAACAATGAGGGAATAGTGGACCGCCTGAAAGCCATGCAAACCTTTGTCCGCATCGTCGAAGCGAACAGCTTCACCAAGGCGGCCGAAACGCTGAACCTGCCGCGCGCGGCACTGACGGCCACCATGCAGAACCTGGAGGCCTTCCTTGGCACCACGCTCCTGCTGCGCACCACGCGCCGCCTGTCCTTGACGCCGGACGGCGCCGACTACTTCCGCCAGTGCGTGGAGATCCTGGGCGCGGTGGAAGCGGCGGAAGCGGGCTTTCGCGGCGCCAGTACGGGCAAGCCAAAGGGCAAGCTGCGCATCGACCTGCCGGGTACGCTGGGCCGCCGCCTGGTGATGCCGCGGCTGGCCGAGTTCGCGGCGGCGTATCCCGATGTGGAGCTGGTGCTCAGCCTGACCGACCGCATCGTCGACGTGGTGCAAGAGGGCATAGACTGCGCGCTGCGGGTGGGGCAGTTGCAGGACTCGTCGCTGGTGGGCCGCCAGATCGGCAGCATGCGTTTTCTCACATGCGCCGCGCCGGCCTATCTGGAGCGCCACGGCGTGCCGCGCACGCTGGAGGAACTGCGCGCGCACCGTGGCGTGATCCACTTTTCCGGCCGCACCGGCCGCGCCTTCGACTGGGACTTCCAGGTGGACGGCAAAGTGGTGAAGGTGGACATGGCGGGCGCCATCTCCGTCAACGACGCCGACGCCTATTTGAGCTGCGCCTTGCAGGGCCTGGGCCTGGCACAGGTCGGCGCCTACCAGGCCCGCCCGCATTTGCAGGCGGGGGAACTGGTGCAAGTGCTGTCCGCCTGGCCGCCCACGCCCATGCCGATCTCGCTGCTGTACCCGCAGGGCCGCATGGCAGCCCCCAAGGTGCGGGTGTTCGCCGAGTGGCTCACCGCTGTTTTCCAGAATGAAGAGGACTGCCAGCCATGATAGACAAGCAAGCCATGATGCGGCCCACGCCCGGGTTGGCGATCACGTTCGGCTGGATGCTGATACTGCTGATGGCGTTGCCCGCCATCTGGTTTGGGGCGTCGCGTATCTGGGCCAAAGTAGCGGCGGAAGAGTGGACCCTGGTGAGGGCCACAGTCCTGTCCAGCAAGGCCTATCACCGCACCGGAAAATCCAATGACTGGTGCGTGATGCTGCACTACAGCTATCCGGCCCTAGGGAAGAGGTACGAAAGCCGGGCGATCGGCACGTCGCGCGTTGGGAATGCCGGCTGCGAGCGGAGCGAGGAACGATTGCGCGAGCGCTGGGGGGATCTGGCGCCGGGCACGTTGCTGCGGGCGCGATTCGACCCGCAAGCGCCGGAGCGCGCGGCTATCGTTGTCGAGAAAGTGGACGCGCTTGACTGCGTCATGATCCTGATAGGCCTCATCATCTTGTGTGGAAGCGCGTGGGAGATCCGGAACCAAATGAAACGGTGAAGCATTGACGCGGCGGGCGTAACTGTTTATAACATGGCGATTATTGCAAGCTGAAACGGATAGGAAAAATAATATGGGTACTTGGGCGGTGGACGCGTTCGGCAACGACTTTGCGCTGGACTGGGCGCAGGATTTGCAGGAATCGAAGGACTTGTTTTTCATCGAGGACACGCTGAACAACGTGCTGTCGCCGGATAGCGCAGATTATCTGGAGGCGCCGTTCGCCGCAGAAGGGCTGGCCGCCATCGAGGTGCTGGCGCGGCTGTATGGCAAGCCGGGTGAGAACGGCGAGAATACGCAGGACGTCGATGCATGGGTGGAGGAGGTCAGCAAGAAGACCACAAAGCGGCGAACCGACCTGATCGAAAAATCGCAGCGCGCCATCGAGCATATTCTGTCCGATCGCTCGGAATTGCGGGAACTGTGGGAGGACAGCGAACACTATGCCGAATGGCGCGCGTCCGTGGACGAACTGAAAAAGCGCATCAGCGCGTCAATATGAACATAACCGTACGTCCGGACCTGTCAGAAATTTTGTGTGCGGGGCCAAAGTTTAATTAGCTGATCGCGTTGGTGAAACGCTCCCCATACATGATGGCGAACTGGTTAACTGCCTGCTTCC
>NZ_BAAKJE010000208.1:0-38064 GCF_059704565.1 Massilia sp. NBRC 108631 | reverse complement strand
GCTGCGGAGCAAACCAGGATCGCGCCGTCCATCTGCGCAGCACCGGTAATCATGTTCTTGATGTAGTCGGCGTGGCCTGGGCAGTCAACGTGAGCGTAGTGACGCGATGCGGTCTCGTACTCGACGTGTGCGGTGTTGATGGTAATGCCGCGTGCTTTTTCTTCCGGTGCAGCGTCGATCTGGTCGTAAGCTTTAGCTTCGCCGCCGAATTTCTTCGACAGAACGGTTGCGATTGCTGCGGTCAGGGTGGTTTTGCCGTGGTCGACGTGACCGATGGTGCCAACGTTGACGTGCGGTTTGGTCCGCTCGAATTTACCTTTTGCCATTTTATTCTTCCTTAGAACAAGATTTAAAGTTGCCCGGCCGGGGGGATCACCCCTCGGCCGGTCAATTCATTATTTTACTTCGCTTTAGCGGTAACGATTGCGTCGGTTACGTGCTTAGGCGCTTCCGAGTAGTGCTTGAATTCCATCGTGTAGGTCGCACGGCCTTGCGTTGCGGAACGCAGGGTGGTCGAGTAACCGAACATTTCCGACAGAGGCACTTCGGCTTTGATGATCTTGCCGCCGCCGCCTGGGATTTCGTCCATGCCCTGCACCATACCACGGCGGGACGACAGGTCGCCCATCACGGTACCGGCGTAGTCTTCCGGCGTTTCCACTTCCACTGCCATCATTGGTTCCAGGATGACTGGATTTGCCTTGCGGCAGCCGTCCTTGAACGCCATCGAAGCGGCCATGCGGAACGCGTTTTCGTTCGAGTCCACGTCGTGGTACGAACCGAAGAACAGCGTGACCTTCACGTCCACCACAGGGTAGCCGGCCAGCACGCCGGTAGGCAGCGTTTCGCGCACGCCTTTTTCTACTGCAGGGATGTATTCGCGAGGCACGGTACCGCCCTTGATCGCGTCCACGAATTCGAAGCCCTTGCCTGGCTCTTGCGGTTCGATCTTCAGAACCACGTGGCCGTACTGGCCGCGGCCACCGGATTGCTTGACGAACTTGCCTTCGATTTCTTCGCAAACCTTGCGGATGGTTTCGCGGTAAGCCACTTGTGGCTTGCCAACGGTCGCTTCCACGCCGAATTCGCGCTTCATGCGGTCAACGATAATTTCCAGGTGCAGCTCGCCCATACCACCGATGATGGTCTGGCCGGATTCTTCGTCGGTCTTCACGCGGAACGAAGGATCTTCCTGTGCCAGGCGGTTCAGCGCCAGGCCCATTTTTTCCTGGTCAGCCTTGGTCTTCGGCTCAACAGCCTGCTGAATCACCGGCTCCGGGAACACCATGCGTTCCAGCACGATGATCGACGCTGGATCGCACAGGGTTTCGCCGGTGGTCACGTCTTTCAGGCCCACCGCAGCGGCGATGTCGCCGGCGCGCACTTCTTTGATCTCTTCGCGCTGGTTGGCGTGCATCTGCAGAATACGGCCCAGGCGCTCTTTGCGGCCTTTGACCGAGTTGTACACGGTGTCGCCCGAGTTGATGGCGCCGGAGTACACGCGGAAGAAGGCCAGCTGGCCGACGAACGGGTCGGTCATGATCTTGAAGGCCAGCGCCGAGAATTTCTCGTCGTCGGCAGCTTTACGCGATGCAGGCTCTTCGTGCTCGTCGGTACCGGTCACGTCGTCGATGTCGACTGGCGATGGCAGGTATTCGATCACGGCGTCCAGCATGGCTTGCACGCCCTTGTTCTTGAAGGCGGTGCCGCACAGCATAGGAACGATCTCGGAAGCGATGGTGCGGTCGCGCAGCGCTTTCTTGATCTCGGCTTCGGTCAGGTCGCCTTCTTCCAGGTACTTGTTCATCAGGTCTTCGGTCGCTTCGGCAGCGGCTTCAACCATCTTCTCGCGCCACTCGGCGGCCGAGGCAGCCAGTTCCGCAGGAATGTCGACGTAGTCGAACTTCATGCCCTGGGACGCGTCGTCCCAGATGATGGCTTTCATCTTGACCAGATCGATCACGCCTTTGAAGTTGTCTTCAGCGCCGATAGGGATCTGGATCAGGACCGGGTTAGCCTTCAGGCGAGCGCGCATCTGCTCGTAGACCTTGAAGAAGTTGGCGCCGGTACGGTCCATCTTGTTGACGAAGGCCAGACGTGGCACTTTGTACTTGTTGGCCTGACGCCATACGGTTTCCGACTGAGGCTGTACACCGCCCACTGCGCAGTAAACCATGCAAGCGCCGTCCAGCACGCGCATCGAGCGTTCAACTTCAATGGTGAAGTCAACGTGGCCCGGGGTGTCGATGATGTTGATGTGGTGCTCAGGGAAGTTGTTCGCCATGCCCTTCCAGAAGCAGGTGGTCGCTGCGGAAGTAATGGTGATGCCGCGCTCTTGTTCCTGCTCCATCCAGTCCATGGTGGCGGCGCCGTCGTGCACTTCACCGATTTTGTGGTTCACGCCGGTGTAGAACAGCACGCGCTCGGTGGTGGTGGTTTTACCAGCGTCGATGTGAGCGGAGATACCGATGTTGCGGTAGCGCTCAATGGGGGTCTTGCGGGCCATAATAGATCCTAAATCTTTTAATGGACAAAACCGGACGCCATTTTTTCCAAAATGAGCCCGGCTTCGAACAAATGATTAAACGGCCGGAACACCAGATTCCGGCCAGTTTTATTAGAAGCGGAAGTGCGAGAACGCCTTGTTCGCTTCAGCCATACGGTGCACTTCGTCACGCTTCTTCATTGCACCGCCACGGCCTTCAGCCGCTTCCATCAGCTCACCGCCGAGGCGTTGTGGCATGGATTTTTCGCTGCGCTTGTTGGCAGCTTCACGCAGCCAGCGCATGGACAGGGCCATACGGCGCACTGGGCGGACTTCAACCGGCACCTGGTAGTTTGCACCACCAACGCGACGGGATTTCACTTCAACCAGCGGCTTGGCGTTGTTGATCGCGGTAGCGAACACTTCCAGCGGATCTTTGCCGGATTTCGAAGCGATGTGCTCGAAAGCACCGTAGATGATGTTTTCTGCGACCGACTTCTTACCGGACAGCATCAGCACGTTTACAAACTTGGCGACATCGGTGTTGCCGAATTTTGGATCCGGCAGAATCTCGCGCTTGGGTACTTCACGACGACGTGGCATATCAATTCCTTTCAATCTTCAGTTGAGCTTGCGGCGATATGTTCCGCAGCTCGCGGATCACCATCATAGTGGTCCACTTACTCGGTCAGTTCGACCGATACATTCACTTAGTTAGCTGCCACTAAACGAAACTTGGTATTACTTCTTACCTGCTTTAGCGCGCTTGGTACCGTACTTCGAGCGAGCTTGCTTACGGTCTTTAACGCCCTGGGTATCCAGTGCACCGCGAACCATGTGGTAACGCACACCCGGCAAGTCTTTTACACGGCCGCCGCGCAGCAGAACCACGCTGTGCTCTTGCAGGTTGTGGCCTTCGCCGCCGATGTACGAAATCACTTCGAAACCGTTGGTCAGACGCACTTTGGCGACTTTACGCAGTGCCGAGTTAGGCTTCTTAGGGGTGGTGGTGTACACACGGGTGCAAACGCCACGTTTTTGCGGGCTGTTTTCCAGCGCCGGCGATTTGCTCTTCACGCGCAGCGAAACGCGTGGGTTGCGAATCAATTGATTGATGGTTGGCATCGTTGTTAATCCAACAAAATTACTACCGTTGACAACCCGGACAAGCGTCCGGGGGCTAAAACCTAGTCCCGACTCACTTCCGCATGCGGCACCGAAGGCGCGAGCAGCCACTCACCAGGAGCGGCCTGCAAAAAGCGTATACGATGCGCAGAATAAATCGAGAACTCGCGAGTATAGACTGGTAAACAAGTCGAGTCAAACCCTTTCGCCGCCACCGGCCCTGCCGCTGCGGCATTTCGGCAGCATACGTGCAATATGGAAACTGTTACCATTTCCATCATGTCGAACCAGAACATCTTCGTCAGCCTGGCGTCCTATCTGGACCCGATGCTGTTCTTCACGCTCAACGAGGCGGTGGCCAAGGCCGCCCATCCGGAGCGGCTGCGCTTTGCCGTGGTGGACCAGCACTACGCCAGCCAGCGCGCCGCCGTCGCCGCCCTGCCGTACGGCGGCCTGGTGCGCTACGTGCACGTGCAGCTGCAGGACACGCTGGGCGTGAGCTGGGCCCGCAACCTGGCCTTCTCCTTGTATGACGGCGAACAGTACCTGCTGCAGATCGATTCCCACACCTGCTTCGAGCCGGGCTGGGACGAGTCGCTGCGGCGCCAGCACGGCCAGCTGCTGGAGCTGGCGCCCAAGCCGGTCATGAGTACCTACCCCTACCGCTTCGACATGGTGGACGGCGTGCCGCACTACACGCCGCCCGAGGGCAAGACCGTGCTGGTGCTGCGCCCGCACCCGGACACCCCGCTGCTGCCCGGCGGCGACGTGGTGCTGCGCTTCATCGCCAGGCACCTGTTCACCGACCGTCCGGTGCCGGCCTGCCACATCGCCGGCGGCTTCGTGTTTTGCCACGGCAGCTTTATCGACGACGTGCCGTACGACCCTTATCTCTACTTCCACGGCGAAGAGCAAAGCCTGGCGGTGCGGGCCTGGACCCGCGGCTGGGACATCTACCACCCGCTGCACGTGCCGCTGTACCATTTATATAAGGCGCCCAACACGCCGCACGACAGCCACCACTGGCACGGCGAAGTGGACCGCCTGCGCGCCTTCAGCGGCGCCTACCTGACAACGCGCGCGGCCGAGCGCCTGCGGCGCCTGCTGTGCGGCGACGGCCTGCCCGGCGCCTACGGCCTGGGCAGCGAGCGTACGCTGGCGCAATACGCCGCCTTCAGCGGCATCGACTACCGCAACGGCACCGTCAGCGACCCATTCCACGGCCAGCTCTGCTGAGCCGGCGCGCCCGGCAGCCCCGGGCGCCCCCTCCGTGCACGAAAGCGCTCGCCGCGCGGCGCAAAGGGCCGGATAATGGGCAACTTTTTTTTATTTCCCGTGTCATGCGTCTTCTGTTTCGCCCCGTCCCCGCTCCCGCCGCCAGTTCGCTGGCGGCCCAAGCCTTCCTGCTGCTGAGCTACCTGGCCCTGTCTGCCGTGCCCTTTGTGCCCCTGCTGCTGGGCAAGCCGGTGGACGCACCGTGGCAGACGCTGGGCATGGAAGTGGTGGCCTGGGTCACCGTGTGGGCCGTGTTCAAGCGCCCGGCCTGGTTCCACTGGCTGCTGCTGCCGGCCTTCCTGGCGCTGCCCACCGAGGTCTACCTGATCGTCTACTACGGCCAGGGTATCTCCACCCACCACCTGGGCATCATTGCCGAGACCAGCCCCAAGGAAGCCATGGAATTCCTGGGCCGCACCGTGTACCTGATGGCGGCGGTGCTGGCCGGCGTCATCGCCTGGTTCGGCGCGGGCTGGTACGTGGCGGTCAGGACGCGCGCGCTGGCCTGGAGCGACAGCTCGCGCTGGGTGGCGCTGGCCATCGTGGCGGCGCTGGCCTGCCTGGCCGGCTACGGCTGGGAATTCGGCGTGGCGGGCAAGCCGGCCAGGCACGGTTCGGCGCATGCCTCGGCGGCCGCCTCGGCGCCGGCCAGCGTGCACGCCTCCGGCTTCGGCGACGGCGCGTCGGCCGAGCTGGAGGACGCGGAAGAGGACGACGCGGCCGCCAGCGCCGCCGCCACCGGGGCCGTGGCGCCGGCCGGCCGCACCGGCTGGAAGCTGGCGCCGCTGGCCTGGTGGGCCAAGGTGCCGGTCGATTTCGCCGCCTTCAGCAACACCTGGCCGTTCGGCCTGATGGGGCGCGGGGTGGACTTCTACAACGAGCGCCAGCACCTGGCCGAACTGGGCCGCACCAGCAGCAGCTTCACCTTCAAGGCGCGCCAGGCCGAAGGCAACAGCGAGCCGCAGGTGGTGGTGATGGTGCTGGGCGAATCGTCGCGCTACGACCGCTGGAGCCTGAACGGCTACGCGCGCGAGACCAATCCGCTGCTGAGCAAGGAAAGCAACCTGGTCACGCTGCGCGACGTCATCACCGCCGTCTCGGCCACGCGCCTGTCGGTGCCGGTCATCATTTCACGCAAGCCGGCCATGCACAGCCTGAAGGACGGCTTCGCCGAAAAGTCCTTCATCACCGCGTACAAGGAAGCCGGCTTCAAGACCTACTGGCTGTCGAACCAGATTTCATTCGGCCAGTTCGACACCCCGGTGTCGGTGTTCGCCAAGGAAGCGGACGTGATCCAGTTCCTGAACCTGGGCGGCTTCACCAACAATTCCAATTTCGACCAGATCCTGTTCGATCCGCTCAAGCACGCGCTGGCCGACCCGGCGCCGAAAAAGCTGATCGTGCTGCACTCGCTGGGCAGCCACTGGAACTACAGCCAGCGCCACCCGAAGGAGTTCGACAAGTGGCAGCCCTCGCTGTACGGCATCGACAAGCCGGCCTACACCGACCTGAAGATCAAGCCGCAGCTCAATAACAGCTACGACAACTCCATCCTCTACACCGACTGGTTCCTGGCGCAGGTCATCGGCACGCTGAAGGCGCAGCAGGTGGCCGCGTCCATGCTGTATGTGTCCGACCACGGCCAGACCCTGTACGACGGCAGCTGCCGCCTGGCCTTCCACGGCCACAACACGCAGTACGAATTCCACGTGCCGGCCCTGGTCTGGTACTCGGACCAGTACCAGGAACGCTATCCCGGCAAGGTGCAGCAGCTGGCCAAGCACAAGAAGGCGCGGCTGGCGACGGAGAACATGTTCCACACCCTGCTCGACATGGGCGACATCCGCTATGAAGGCGAGCGGCTCGAATGGAGCTTCCTGAGCCCGACATTCAAGCAGCACAAGCGCTACGTGGACAGCTACGGCTGGACCAACTACGACAACGCCATCATCAAGGGCGACTGCCGCGAAGTGATCGACAAGAACAAGCCGCTCAAGCAAGATTGAGGCGATCGCCAGCCGCCACGCCAAGCACAATGCCCTGGCCACGCATGAAACGACATATACGCAATGGCCGGAATCCGTGTATCAGGCTGCGCGCAGGACGTGGCCGCAATCGTCGGGGTGGGCCAGGTAGTTGCCCAGCCAGGCGTGGACTTGCGCGGCTTTGGCTTCGATGGCGGAACCGAAGCCGCGCTGGGCCAGCAGGGTCAGGCCGTTGGTGTGGGCCAGCACGCCGGGGCGCACGCGCAGCTGGCCGTCTTCGGCGCTGACGCACAGCGGCGCCAGGCGGTGCGCCAGCAAGGGGGCGAGCACCAGGTTGTGCGAGGAGACCAGCACCGTGCCTTGCTGCGCCAGCGTGTCCAGCACGGCGGCGGCGCCGGACACGGATTCGAGGTGGTTGGTGCCCCGGAAAATTTCGTCAATGAGGAAGACGGCGCGGCCCTGCCCGGCCAGCGCCAGCAGCTCGTGCGCACGGCGCAGTTCGGCGATGTACAGGCTTTCGCCGCCGGCCAGCGAGTCTTCGCTCTGCATGCTGGAGTAGACCGGCAGCAGCGGCACGCTGGCGCTGCGCGCGTAGCAGAACCCGAAGGCGCGCGCGGTAATGAGGTTCAGGCCCAGCGTGCGCAACAGGGTGCTTTTGCCGATGCCGTTCTGGCCGGAGATGAAGGCGCCCTTGCCTTCCAGCGTGATGGTGAGCGGCATGGCCTGGTCAAGCAGCGGGTGGACGAGGCCGTCCAGCTGCAGCTGCGCAGCTGGCGATGCGGCGGATGCGGGCTGCGTCGCCCAGCAGACCACCGGCGCGGCGCGCAATTCGCGCGCGAGCGCCAGGTCGGCGTCCAGGCCAGCCACCATGCGGTAGCTGTCGCGCAGGAAGGCGCGGTGGGCCAGGAACAGGTCGCGCCCGGCAAAGTAGCGGCGGATGTTGGACAGCCCTATCCATTCACCGTACTCCTTCAAGCCGGGAATGACGCTCTCCAGCGAGGAACGGCCCAGCTGGCGGCTCAGCTTGCCGGCCTGGGCGGCACCGTCGCGGAAAGGCGCGGCTAGCGCGGCGCCAGGCCCGGCGCCGCCCGCCAGCGCGCCCAGCAGGCTGTGGGCGCGCAACTGCAGCTGCAGCGTGCCCACCAGCTGCTCCCAGCGCTGCGACTGCTCGTAGAACTTCACCTGCACCAGCATCAGCAGCACCCACAGGACCAGCGCCGCCACGCAGAGCGGCCACCACAGCAGCACCAGCGCAGCGCTCAGCAGGAAGGCGGGCGGCAGCCACTTGAGCAGGCGGCTCCAGCGCGGCGCGGGGGCGGGCCCGGCGCCGAACAGCAGTCCGGCGATTTCGGTTTCGGCGCAGCGCAGATCGGCGCAGGCGGTTTGCAAAGCGGCGCGGTGCGGGTCCGCGCCGTCCGCCGCCAGCGCGCGCACGCGGGCCGCGGTGGCCGCGGTGGCGGCGACGTCGGCGGCAGCGCCGCTGCCGGTGCCGAGCAGGCGGCGGTGCAGCTCCTGCTGGCCGAAGATGCTGGTCCCGCGCGCCAGCCGGTCCGCATACTGGTCCAGCAGAAGGTCGTCCCAGGTCTGCCGGTCCACCAGTGCAGCGCCGGCGTGGGGCGGCAGCGTGGCGGCGTACATCGCCACGTCGCTGCGCGGGAAGGGGTAGTCGATAAGGGGAGCGCTGAAGCCTGCCAGCAGTTTGAACATGTCCGCATTGAGAGTGATTGAATTCCTGGCAAGTTGAGGCGCTTGCCGGGAATTCAATGCGCGCGGTCAGCGGAATGTGTAGAGCTTGACCTTCTGCGCCGACCAGCGGTCGCCGTCGAGGCGGATATGGCGGCCCTGGTGGGTCTGGTCGCCGTTCATCCAGCGCCCCTCCTGCCACGCGCCGTCCTGGAAGCCGCCTTCGGTGGCCTTCTCGATGCCGACCGTGGCGGCCGGGTCGCCGGGATCGCGGAAGGTCACGGTCATGCCTTTGCCGGCGACGACGAATTCATCCTCGCCGGTCTGGATCACCAGCCCGCCGCGCCCTTCGTACTCCAGGCTCTCGGTCTTGCCCCACTGGTTGGCCAGGCTCACTTCAAGCTGGAAGCCGCCCAGCATCACCTTGGCCGGCGTGGGGTCGACCACGCCGTCATAGGACAGGTTGGCCTTGAAGCCGCGCATCACGCCCTTGCCCTGCGACTGCATGATCAGCGGCGTCATCTGGCGCAGCAGCGCGTAGGCGCCGCGCAGCGGATCCTTGGGCGCGTCCTTGATGTCCTCGATGCCGAACGGCGAGTAGCCGATCGCATCGAGCTCGCCGATCGAGAAGAAGGCGTTGGCGCCCAGTTCCGGGCGGCCGATGCGGTTGCCCTCGGGGACGAACAGCGGATTGTCCGGCCGCTTGAACTGGCGCGCCCATTCGGCAAAGTTGGGGAAGTAGCTGTCGATGGCCAGGATGTCGACCGCCGGTGCGCCCGCCTTCCAGATATCGAACAGGTGCGGCAGCGGACCGGCGCTCGGATACTCGCCCGGCTTCTTGCCCGGCCGGTTCAGCGCCACGTTGACGAACATCGGCAGGCCGTAGGCCGCCTTGCCGGCCGCCGCCAGCCCGTTGGTGAAGACGGCGTAGTACCAGGCCTGGAACACTTCCTGCGCCTCGATCGAGTCGCCGAATACCTCGCCCCAGCTGCCCGCGTTGCGGCTGCCGCGGCTTTCCCACAGCTTGCGCACCATGGGGTGCAAGCCGGCGCGGTTGGCGGCCAGGTAGGCCGTCAGCTGCGCCGGCACCGGTCCGGCGAACGCCGCGTTGGCGGGCGCGCTGTAGTCGCGCACGTCCGGCAGCATGCCGATCTCGTTTTCAACCTGCACCATCAGCACGGTGCGCTGCGGGTCCGCCTGCTTGAGGTGCTTCATCATGGCGGAAAAGGCTGCCGAATCGGCCTTCAGCGTCGCGGCGCCGAACGGCGAAAGGATATCCTGCGCCTGGCCGGCGCGGTTGCGCGCGCGCGGGAAACGCTGCTGGTCGCGCTTGACGAACGGCGGCATATAGGTCGACATGGAATTTTTCCAGGCGCCGAACCAGAGCAGGATCAGGCGGCTGTTGCTGGCGCGGGCCTGCTTCAGCATGCCATCCAGCACGGTGAAATCGAAGCGGCCTTCCTGCGGCTCGACCTGGTCCCATTCGACCGGGGCCAGCACGGTATTGACGCCCGCCTCTTTCAGCGGTTGCCACAGTTTTTCGAGGTAGGGGAGGCTGGAGGCGTTGGAGTTGTGCAGTTCGCCGCCAAGCACGAGGAAGGGTTGGTTGTCTACGATGAGCTGCACGGCAGTGCCCTGCTTGCGCAATTGCGGCACGGGTGCATCGGGCGCCGCACCCATGGCGGGCGATGCGAGGAGCATCGCCGCCAGGGTTGCAGCAGGCCGCCATCGCTTGGGGAAGCGAAGGTTCATGCGGCCCTTTCGTTTAGAACTTCATGCGCAGGCCAACTGCGAAGGTGCGGCCCGGGTCGTACTGCGACATGGTGGCGTTCGAGAACTGGAAGTAGCCGCGGCGCTTGCCCTTGTTCAGGTTCACGATGTCGAAGGTCAGCGATGGCCAGCCTTCGCGGTCGAACACCTGGTCCAGTTCGATCGCCGACGAGAAGTCCCACTGCTTGTAGGTGTCGCCGAACAGCGCAGCTTGCGTGATGCCGCTCTGGTTCGCCGTGGCCACCTGGCTGCCCTGCGAGTAGGTGTGCATGAAGCGCGCCATGTAGCCGTGGTTCTCGTAGTACACGCTGAAGTTGTTGGTCTTCTTCGGTACGCCCAGCGCGATGAAGCCGCTGGAGCCTTCGCCGCTGGCCTTCTGGTTGATCAGCGTCAGCGTTTCATTGAAGCCGAAGCCCTTGATCGGCAGCAGCTTGTCGAGCGGCTGCACCCAGCCCAGTTCCAGGCCGCGAATGCGCAGGATGCCGTCGGCGTTGCGTGGACGGGTCATTACCACCTGCGCCACATCCGGACCGCCGCGCGAATCGATCGCCTGCTGCTGCGTCGGGATCAGCGTGCCGTAGTTGATGCCGTACTGCGCCAGCGCGCTGAACGGCATGCTGATATTTTCCTGCACCGTGAAGCCGTTGACGCGCTTCTGGAAGCCGGTGACCGAGACGTAGCCTTCGCGGCCGGTGTACCAGTCCAGGCCCAGGTCGATGTTGTCAGACAGGTATGGCTTCAGGTTCGGGTTGCCCATGGTGCCGGTGTCGGCCGACACGCCGGAGAAGTTGATGCCCGGACGCAGCGCGTTTGGATCGACGCGGGTCATGCTGCGCGATGCGGCGGCGCGGAACACCATGTCCTTGCGCACGTCGACGGCAACGGTGGCCGATGGCAGCACGTTGCTGTAGTCCGTGTTCTGGTAAACCCAAGCGCTGATGTTCGGGTACTTGCTGCCGTTGAGCGTCAGGTTGGCATTGCGCGGATCGGACTGCGAGTTGAGCGCGCCCACTTGCTGGTTGGTGCGCACGTAGCGCACGCCGGCATTCCAGCGCGTGGTGAAGCCGGCCGGAGCCAGTTCGCCGCTCGCTTCCATGTACACGCCCTTCGATTTCTCGCGGATGTAGCCGGCGCTGGCGCCGGTGGACGATGCGCCCGAATCCGGCGCGGTGCTGTTGTAGTAGTCGTAGTTAGAATCCTTGCGGAAGCGGTCCCAGTCCAGCGCCAGGTTGCCGTACGGGCCGGGCACCAGGTAGCCAGGCAGCGCGGCGTTGGTGATCAGCGAGCCCTGGTAGGTCAGCGGCGCGGTCTGGCCGGCCGTGTAGCCGGTGCCGTAGCCCGGGTACAGTGCGGCGGCGCTGGCGCCCGGGGTGCTGGCGCCGTTGCAGGCCGGCGCGCCGTTCGGGCCTTGCAGGAACACGGTCGGGTTGTTGCCGCAGACGGCGGCCTGCCATGCGGCGGAGTTGTCCTGCGCGCGGATCTGGCGGTCGATGTCGTCCCAGGCGAGGCCGCCCTTGATGGTCAGCGTCTTGTCGCCCCACGCCAGGTTGGTGTGGAAGCCCTTGGTTTCGGTTTCGCGCAGTTCGTTCTGGATGTTGACGCGGCCGCCCACCCACTGGTAGCTGGCCGGGTTGCTCAGGTCCAGGTTGGACACGATCGACGGCACGCCGCCGTTGTTGGCGTAAGTGATGGTGTTGCCGCTGTTCGGGGCGGTCATCGGCATCACGGTTGGCGCTTCGTGCGTGAAGCGGCTGCGGTTGTAGTTACCCGCCACGTCCAGCACCAGCTTCGGCGTGATCTTCCATTCGGCGCCGGGGTTGATGCCCAGCAGGTCGACCTTGTCGCGGCGCGGGCCGAACTCGATGAAGTTCAGCGCGTTGGCGAAGGTGCCGGAGGTGACCGTGCAGCCATTGGCGCAATCGGTTTTATCGACCTGCATGTTCAGCGGGATCGACGCGTTGTTGCGCACCGCCCAGGTGTAGGCATTGCGCTGCATGTCGTCGTCCTTCTTGCTGTACATGGTGTCGACGTAGAAATGCAGGTTTTCGGTCGGACGGTATTCACCCGACAGCACGGCGGAAATCTTGTCCTTGGTGCCGTAATATTCCATGGTGCGGCCCAGGCGCGGCACGATCGCGTTGTCGATCTGCTGGATCGTCAGGCCCGGGTTCTTCGACAGCAGGAAAGCCTGGTCGATCACAGTGCCCGCCACCAGGCCGTTGCCGGCATTGGCCGGCACGGTGGCAGGGATGGTCCAGTTGCCGCCGCCGGTGTTGTTGCGGGTCGGCGAGCTGCTTTGCGCGGCGGTCAGGTTGGGGTTGGTCCAGCCCACGGTTTCAAAGCCGGTGGTGCGGGCTTCCTGGCGCGACAGCGAAATGCCGCCCAGGATACCGTACTTGCCTTCCCAGGTATTCGACCAGATGGCGGTGCCGCGCGCGCCGGCTTTGTCGGCGATCTGCTGCTTGGTGCCGGTCAGGCTGATGGAGGTCTGGCGGCCTTCCTTGTCGAACGGACGCGCGCTGCGCAGGTTGACCACGCCGGCCGCGCCGCCTTCGATCTGGCCCGCGGTCGGGCTCTTGCTGACGGTGAGCTTGGTGAACAGGTCGGTCGGCAGCAGGTCGAGGTCGACCTCGCGGTTGGTGTTGGCGCCGTCGATCGGGCCGGACGAGGCCACCGCCACCGGCGAATTGTTCAGCAGGATCTTGGTAAACGAGGAGCCCAGGCCGCGGATCTGGATCGTCATGCCCTCGCCCGTCACGTCGCGCGACACGCCCACGCCCGGCACGCGGGCCAGCGATTCGGCGATATTCTTGTCCGGGAATTTGCCGAGGTCTTCGGCATTGATCGAATCCTGGAAGCCGACCGATTCCTTTTTATCTTTGGCGGAAGAGATCAAGCTGTTGCGGAAACCCGTCACTTTCACGGTTTGCAACGGCGCTGCGCCGTCCTGTGCCGCCTCGGCGGCAGCTGCCACCGGCGCCGTCGGCGGCGTGGCCGCCTCTTGTGCATATGCCTGTGCAATGACGCTGGCCATTACCGTCAGACCCAATACCACCTGCTTGCGCGCCTGGGCGGCGTGCTTTCCGTGCTGCTTGATCATCTTTGTCTCCTGGTGTTTTTCGATGCTGCTTTTATCAGTGTAGGAGCGTTTCGGCGAGCTTGTCAACATTTTCTAACATTGAATGTTATACGCAACCATTTGCAATTTCCCGCGCGGATACAGTGCGTTACAGTAGCCACAAAAGTAAGCACGGCGGCAACAAAAAGATGCATGTTGAACGCAATCATGCATGGCCGAGGCGGCTGTCCGGCCGGACAAGCTCGGACAGCCGGACAGCGGACATGGCCTGTCGGCCCCTGATAAATCAAGCACTTAGCGGCAACATGCGGCTGGCATGGTTTCTGCATTGTCGTGCTTACATTTTTCACAAGCACAGACCATGATCCGAGACACTTCCCATCAAGACACCGTCATTGCGCCGCCGGCCGGGCAGCAGCTGAAGCGCAAGCTGATGGCGCTGGCGGTGGCCGTGGCGCTGCTGGCCGGCGGCGCCGTCCTGTACGGCAACTGGGCCGGCAGCAGCCATTCGGTCAGCGCGGCGCGGCTGCGCATCGCCGACGTGACGCGCGGCACGCTGATACGCGACGCCGCCGTGAACGGCCGCATCGTGGCCGCCGTCAGTCCGACGCTGTACTCCACCTCCCCTTCCACGGTCACGCTGAAAACCCACGCCGGCGCCACCGTGAAAAAAGGCGACGTGCTGGCCATCCTGGAATCGCCCGACCTGACCGACGAACTGAAACGCGAGCAGGCCACCTACCAGGAACTGGCGGCCGAAGTGGCGCGCCAGCAGATCCTGGCGCGCAAGCAGAAGATGCTGGCCAAGCGCGACGCCGACACCGCCGAGATCGACCGCCTGTCCGCCCAGCGCACGCTGGAGCGCTACGACAGCGTGTCCAACGAAGGCGTGGTGGCCAAGATCGACTACCAGAAAGCCAAGGACGCGCTGCAGGCCGCCGAGATCCGCTCGCGCCACGCTGCGCAGGCGGCCGAACTGGAAGGCGACAACGTGCTGCTCGAGCTGAAGACCAAGTCGGCCCAGCTGGAACGCCAGAAACTGAACCTGGCCAACGCGCAGCGCAAGGTGGACGAGCTGACCGTGCGCGCGCCGGTGGACGGCTTCATCGGCACCCTGTCGGTGCCAAACCGCAGCGTGGTGCCGGCCAATGCGCCCTTGATGACCCTGGTGGATTTGTCCGCGCTGGAGGTGGAGGTGGAAGTGCCGGAGACCTATGTGGCCGACCTGGGCATCGGCATGAACGCCGAGATCCAGGTGGGCGGCGGCAGCGCCATGGGCAAGCTGTCCGCGCTGTCGCCGGAAGTGGTGAAGAACCAGGTGCTGGCGCGCGTGCGCTTCGAAGGCAAACAGCCGGAGGGCCTGCGCCAGAGCCAGCGCGTGAGCGCGCGCCTGCTGATCGACGAAAAGCCGAACGTGCTGATGCTGCCGCGCGGCTCCTTCGTCGAGTCCGAGGGCGGCCGCTACGCCTACGTGCTGCGCGACGGCGTGGCCGTGCGCACGCCGATCAAGCTGGGCGCCACCAGCGTGACGGCAGTGGAAATTCTGAGTGGATTGAAGCAAGGCGACAAGGTGGTGGTCGCCGGCACCGAGACGTTCGAGAACGCCGAGCGCGTCTCGATCAACCAATAACGCACCAATCGAACCGTAAAGAGGCCCTTCATGCTGCGCATGCAAAACCTGAGCAAAGTGTACCGCACCCACATGATCGAAACCCACGCGCTGCGCGGCTTCGAGATCAACGTCAAGCAGGGCGAATTCGTCACCGTGACCGGCCCGTCCGGCTCCGGCAAGACCAGCTTCCTGAACATCGCCGGCCTGCTGGAGGAGTTCACCGACGGCGAATACGTCCTCGACGGCACCAACGTCAAAGGCCTGGACGACAACGCCCGTTCGCGCCTGCGCAACGAGAAACTGGGCTTCATCTTCCAGGGCTTCAACCTGATCCCCGACCTGTCGCTGTTCGACAACGTCGACGTGCCGCTGCGCTACCGCGGCTTCAATGCGGCCGAACGCAAGGAGCGCATCGAAGATGCGCTGGCCAAGGTGGGCCTGGCTTCGCGCATGCGGCACTACCCGGCCGAACTGTCCGGCGGCCAGCAGCAGCGCGTGGCGATCGCGCGCGCGCTGGCCGGCTCGCCCAAGCTGCTGCTGGCCGACGAACCGACCGGCAACCTGGATACGGCCATGGCGCGCGGCGTGATGGAGCTGCTGGAGGAAATCAACGCGCAAGGCACCACCATCCTGATGGTGACGCACGATCCGGAGCTGGCAGTGCGCTCGCAACGCAACGTGCACATCATCGACGGCCAGGTGTCGGACCTGGTGCGCAAGGCGCCAACGCTGGTGCAGGCATAAGGAGCGCGGCATGTTTTCCTACTACTTCCTGCTCGGCATACGCAGCCTGCGGCGCAACCCGGCGCTGACCGCGCTGATGGTGCTCACGCTGGCCGTGGGCGTGGCCGCCAGCATCGCCACGCTGACCATCCTGCACGTGATGTCCGGCGACCCGATCCCGTCCAAGAGCGAGCGCCTGTTCGTTCCCCTGCTGGACAATGGCCCGCTGCAGGGCTACACCCCGGGCGACAAGCCGAACGACCGCCAGCTGTCCTATATCGACGCGGCCAACATCGCCGCCAGCAAGCAGGGCGACCGCCGCACCGTGATGTACGGCGTGGCCGGTCCCATCGAGCCGGCGCGCAAGGATCTGAACGTGTTCAACGCCAGCGGCCTGGCGCCCACGCGCGACTTCTTCGCCATGTTCGAGGTGCCTTTCCTGTACGGCCAGGCCTGGAGCGAAGCGCACGACGCGGCCGGCGCGGACGTGGTGGTGCTGAGCCGCAAGCTGTCCGAAAAGCTGTACGGCGACGCCGACCCGGTGGGCCAGCGCGTCACGCTGATGGGCTTTGAATACCAGGTCACCGGCGTGTACGACACCTGGAACCCGGTGCCGCGCTACGTGCGCATCATCGGCGGCCCCGGCGCCTTCGGCAGCGAGGACGAGTTCTACATCCCGTTCGCCACCGCCATCCGCCACCAGTACGGCCACAACGGCAGCATGAGCTGCAGCGCCTACCGCGACCCCGGCTTCGACGCCCTGCTCAAGTCCGAATGCACGTGGATCCAGGGCTGGATCGAAATGCACTCGGCCGCCGACCGCCCGGCCCTGCAGAACTGGCTGGACGCCTACGCCGCCGAGCAGCACAAGCTGGGCCGCCTGAAGCGCAACGCGCCCACCCATCTGTACAACGTGGGCGAGTGGCTGGAATTCCTGAAGGTGGTGGGCAACGACAACAAGCTGTCGGCCTGGCTGGCGTTCGGCTTCCTGGTGCTGTGCCTGGTAAATACCATCGGCCTGCTGCTGGCCAAGTTCTCGGTGCGCGCGCCGGAGGTGGGCATCCGCCGCGCGCTGGGCGCCTCGCGCAAGGAGATCTTCAGCCAGTTCCTGATCGAGACCACGGTGGTCGGCCTGGCCGGCGGCATCCTGGGCCTGCTGCTGGCCTTCGGCGCGCTGGCCCTGCTCGCCATGCAGTCCAAGCAGCTCACCGTGGTGGCGCACATGGACTGGATCATGATGGGCTCGACCTTCCTGATGGCGGTGGCCTCGGCCGTGCTGGCCGGCCTGCTGCCGACCTGGCGCGCCTGCCAGGTGACGCCGGCGCTGCAACTGAAATCGCAATGAGAACCCAACCAGGACAATGACATGGAAATCCGTCCCATCCTCTCCGCGCTGATGCGCAACAAGACCGGCCCGATCCTGGTGGCGGTGCAGGTTGCGCTCAGCCTGGCCATCCTGGCCAACGCGCTGCACATCGTAAACATCCGCCAGGCGGTGGCGGCGCGCCCCACCGGCGTGGTGGCCGAGAACGACATCTTCCACCTGCAGGCGCGCAGCCTGCGCGAGAGCGGCCACGAAGAGCAGCTGGCGATACAGAAAGCGCAGGCTGCCACGCTGCGCGCGGTGCCGGGCGTGCTGTCGGTGGCTGACGTGAGCCAGGTGCCGCTGTCGCGCTCGGGCAGCTACAACAGCTTCGTGGTGAGCCAGAAGCAGGACAAGGAAACCGCCAATACTTCCTACTACATCTCGCCCGATTCGCTGGTGAAGACCTGGGGCCTGAAGCTGATCGAGGGACGCGACTTCAACGCCGCCGACGTGATGGAGATCGACCAGAACACCAGCAAGGAGCAGCCCAGCCTCATCATCATCACCAAGGCGCTGGGCCAGAAAGCCTGGCCGGACGCCACCAGCTACGTCGGCAAGACCTTCTACATGGGCATCGGCCCGGAAGGCCGGCCGGTGCGCGTGGTGGGCGTGGTCGAGCGGCTGCAGTCGCCCGGCGGACAGGTCGATGTCACCGGCGAGATCAGCACCATCGTGCCGGTGCGCCTGACCGGCGACAACTACTCGATGTACACGGTGCGCGCCGAACCGGGCCAGCGCGACCGCGTGATGAAGGAAGCCGAGGAAGCGTTGCGCAAGGCCAGCAACAACCAGCTGGTGGTCAAATCGAAGACGCTCGAAGACGACCGCAAGGACCGCTACCGCTCCGACGTCGGCCTGGCGTGGATGCTGATCACGGTCAGCGGCCTGCTGTTGCTGATCACCGCCAGCGGCATCGTCGGCATGGCCAGCCTGTGGGTGACGCAGCGCCGCAAGCAGATCGGCGTGCGGCGCGCGCTGGGTGCGCGGCGGATCGACATCCTGCGCTACTTCATCACCGAGAACATCCTCATCACCAGCGTGGGCGTAACGGCAGGCGTGCTGCTGGCACTGGGCCTGAACCAGCTGCTGGTGAGCAAGCTGGAAATGGCGCGCCTGCCGGCCGGCTACATGCTGGCCGGCGCCGGCGTGTTCTGGGCGCTGGGCATCGTCGCGGTGTACGGGCCGGCCTGGCGCGCCGCGTCCATCTCGCCGGCCATGGCCACCCGCAGCGCCTGAGCATGCAGGGTTGCGCGGCTGCGCCGCTCGGCGTGCCCGCCAACCCGCCTTACGCCGACGCCGCAGGAGCCAGGTAGGGCGCGTGCTCGTCGGACAAGCCGGCCTTGAGGGCACGCGTGCCCTGGTCGGCCAGCACTTCCTTCTTGCCCGCCTCCACGCCGTCCAGCGACTGGCGCGCCACTTCCGACGGCTGCACTTTCGGCACGTCGAAACCCTGCGTCAGGTCGGTATCGATAAAGCCCACGTGCAAGCCCTGCACGCTCGTGCCCTGCGCTTCAAGCTCGCGCCGCAGCGAATTGGTGAAGCTCCACGCCGCCGACTTGGATGCCGAATAGGCCGACAGCAACGGGCTGGCGATCCACGCCGCATCCGACAGCACGTTGACGATGGCGCCGCCGCCGTTGGCTTTCAGCACCGGCGCGAAAGCCAGGCTGACGTGCATCACACCGTAGTAGTTGGTCTCGAAGATCTCGCGCGCCATGTCCACCAGTCCCGGCGCCAGCATCGACGGCAGCACGCGGGCAATGCCGGCATTGTTGACCACCAGCGTCACGTCGCCCGCCTGGGCCACCGCCGCTGCCACCGAGGCCGGGTCGCTCACATCGAGACGGATCGCGGTCACGCCGGGAATATCGACGCCTTCCGGATTGCGCACGCCTGCATAGACCTTGCTGGCGCCGCGCGCCACCAGTTCCTGGGCGAAGGCCAGGCCGAGTCCACGGTTGGCGCCGGTAACGAAAGCAACGGAATTTTTGATGTGCATGATATGAGCTCCAGGGAGTTTTTAAGATTGCGGTCGCAATCAATTAATTAATAGTAGTGACCGCAATTATTAAAGTCAAGGAGAATTTCTAGTGGATTGCTCAGCGCCGCTGACGCTGCGCACACTTTAATTGCGACTACAACCAAAATATGCAAAAATGACGGCCAAGGAGCGCCGTCATGAAAATCTCGAAGGAAAAAGCCGAAGAAAACCGCGCCGCGCTGCTGCAGGCGGCCAGCCGCCTGTTTCGCCAGAAGGGAATCGACGGCGTGGGCGTCGCGGAAATCAGCCGCGCCGCCGGCCTGACGCATGGGGCGCTGTATGCGCACTTCCCGTCCAAGGAAGCGCTGGCCGCCGAGGCGCTGGCGTGGAGCCTGGAACAAAGCAACGCCAAATTGCTGACCGGCACCTTCAATGGCGAGCCGGACCTGGACAAGTTCCTGGCCGGCTACCTGACGGTCAACGACGGCGAGGACTACGCCGAGCACTGCGCCATGGCCGCCGCCGCCAGCGAGATCGGCCGCCAGGACACGGCGGCCAGCGCCGCGTTCAGCGAGGGCTACATGGTGCTGGTGCGGGCCTTCGAGCGCCGCATCGCCGCCGCCAATCCCGGCGCGGACGCCTTGCGCAGCGCCATGGGCGTGGTGGCGTGCATGGTGGGCGCCGTGTCGATCGCGCGCGCCACCGTCAAGGCCAGGCCGGAGCTGTCGGCCCAGGTGCTGCAGGGCGCGCGCGGGATCATCGCCGCCGCGCTCAAAGGCGCGCACGGCTAGCGCCGGCCGGCAGGGACAGCTTGAGCACAGAGGGTTTCAAGCGCTTTGAATTGCGGTATGCTGGCGGGATGCCTACCGTACTGATAATCGACGACAACGCCGCCATCGCCGTCGCGCTCGAAGTCCTGTTTTCGCTGCACGACATCGACGCGCTGCGCGCCGCCTCCCCCGAAGCGGGACTGGCCCTGCTGGAACAGCGCAGCGCCGGCATCGACCTGGTGATCCAGGACATGAATTTCACGGCCGACACCACCTCCGGCGAGGAAGGGGTGGCGCTGTTCCGCGCCATCCGCAAGCGCCATCCGGACCTGCCGGTGATCCTGCTGACCGCCTGGACCCACCTGGACGCGGCGGTGGACCTGATCAAGGCCGGCGCGGCCGACTATTTGGCCAAGCCGTGGGACGACAACCGCCTGATCGCCACCGTCACCAATTTGATCGAACTGGGGCAGGCCAACCGCGCGCTGTCGCAGCGCATGCAGAGCGAGCTGCGCCAGCGGCGCGACCTGGAAAAGCACGAACTGCGCGGCATGGTGTGGCAGGATCCGGCCACCGAACGCGTGATCCACCTGGCCTGCCAGGTCGCCAGGTCCGACGTGCCGGTGCTGATCAGCGGCCCGAACGGCACCGGCAAGGAACGCATCGCGGAAATCATCCAGGCCAACTCGGCGGTGCGTGAAGGGCCCTTCGTGGTGCTCAACTGCGGCGCCCTGCCGGCCGAGCTGATCGAGGCCGAGCTGTTCGGCGCCGACGCCGGCGCCTACACCGGCGCCTCCAAGGCGCGCGAGGGCAAATTCGAAGCGGCCGACGGCGGCACCCTGTTCCTCGACGAGATCGGCAACTTGCCGCTGGCCGGGCAGATGAAGCTGCTGCGCGTGCTGGAGACCGGGCGCTTCGAACGGCTCGGCTCGAACCGCGAACGGCAGGTGCGGGTGCGCGTCATCAGCGCCACCAATGCCGACCTGCAGGCCATGATACGGGCCGGCACCTTCCGCGAAGACCTGTTTTACCGCCTCAATGTGATCGAGCTGAACCTGCCGCCGCTGGCGGGCCGCCCGGCCGACATCCTGCCGCTGGCCCTGCACTTCCTGGGCGGCCGCAAGACGCTGGACGCGCGCGCCCAGGCGGTGCTGCAGGCGCATCCCTGGCCGGGCAATGTGCGCGAGCTGAAGAACGTGATGCAGCGCGCCTGCCTGCTGGCCGGCGGCGACGTCATCACGGCAGCGGACCTGGGCCTGCCCGCCGCCGCGCTGGCGCCGTCGGCACTGGCCTCGGCCGCCGCCGATGCCGAACCGGACCGCGACGCCATCGCCCAGGCGCTGCAGCGCGCGCACGGCGTGGTGGCGCAAGCGGCGGCCGAGCTGGGCCTGTCGCGCCAGGCGCTGTACCGCCGCATGGAGCGGCTCGGCATCGCCCGCGCATGATGCCCGCCCGCCCGAAGGCTGCGCCATGAGCGGCCGGCGCGACCTCGGCATCCGCCTCTCCCTGCTGACGCGCTGGTCCGCGCTGGTGGGCACCCTGCTCACCCTGGGCATCCTGATCGCCCTCGCGCTCACGCGCCTGCTGCCCGACCAGCCCACGCTGGTGGTCGGCATCTGCCTGCTGGCGGTGATACCGATCGCCGTCATCACCATCCGCGCCCAGCTGGAGCACATGCTGTCGCTGTTCCGCGCCCTGACCGGCACCGTCACCAGCTACAAGGATGGCGATTTCTCGTTCAGCCTGCACTGGCCGCAGAACGACGAGCTGAGCGACCTGGTGGGCGCGCACAACGAACTGGGCCAGGTGCTGCGCGAACAGCGCCTGGGCCTGGTGCAGCGCGAACTGCTGCTCGACACCATGGTGCAGAACACGCCGGTGGCCATGCTGCTGGTGAGCGACGGCGGCCCCATCGTGTACGCCAACATCGCCGCGCGGCAGCTGCTGCACCAGGGCCGCCGCCTGGAAGGCCACCGGCTGGACGCCATCCTCGCGCACGCCTCGCCGGCGCTGGTGGACGCCATGGCGCGCGGCGGCGACGGCCTGTTTACCACCGGCGAGGCGGAGGATGAGGAGGTCTACCACCTGGCGCGCCGCAGCTTCAACCTGAACGGCCGCAAGCACGAACTGCTGCTGCTGCGCCAGCTCACGCTGGAACTGCGCCGGCAGGAAGTGCAGACCTGGAAAAAAGTAATCCGCGTCATCAGCCACGAGCTGAACAACTCGCTGGCGCCGCTGACCTCGCTGGCCCACTCCGGCGCCGAGCTGGTGCGGCGCGGCCAGACCGAGCGCCTGCCGCAGATCCTGGCCACCATCGAAGAGCGCACGCGCCACCTGGAAACGTTTATCCTCGGCTACGCCCGCTTCGCCAAGCTGCCCACGCCGCGCCTGGAGGAGCATCGGTGGCCCGCTTTTATCGCCCAGCTCAAGGACCAGGCGGACTTCACGCTGGCCGGCGAGCCGCCGCAGGAGGCGGCCTGCTTCGACGGCGCGCAGATGGAGCAGGCGCTGCTGAACCTGCTGAAGAACGCCCATGAATCGGGCTCCGCGGCGGACGGCGTCAGCCTGGCCGTGCGGCGCGTGCAAGGCATGGTGCGCATCGAGGTGCAGGACCGCGGCCCCGGCATGAGCGACGCGGTGCTGGCCAATGCGCTGGTGCCGTTCTACTCCACCAAGCGCAGCGGCACCGGCCTGGGCCTGGCGCTGGCGCGCGAGATCGCCGAGGCGCACGGCGGGCGCATCACGCTGGCCAACCGCGACGGCGGCGGCCTGGCTGTCACGCTGATCCTCCCCCTCGCGGCAGCGTGCGGCTAAAATGGCGGCATGACTTCGCTGCCCACTTCCGCCCGCTACGACCAGCCCGGCCATCCGCCGGCCACCATCACCGAATTCCAGGGCGTGCGCTCGCTGCACCTGGGCACCTCCTGGGTGCAGGGCGCCATGCGCCTCGCCAGGCCGGACGCCATCGAGCTGGAATACGTGCAGATGATGATGATGTGGATGCTGTTCCACGACAAGCCGCGCCACATCGTGCAGCTGGGCCTGGGCAGCGCGGCGCTGACCAAGTTCTGCTACCAGCGCTTCCCGGACGCCAGGGTGACGGCCGTGGAGCTCAACCCCAACGTGATCGCCATCTGCCGGGCACTGTTCGGGCTGCCGCCCAACGACAGCCGCCTGAACGTGGTGGAAATGAACGCGCTTGATTTCGTCATGGACCCGGCCAACCACGGCAGCGTCGACATCCTGCAGGTGGACCTGTACGACCAGGACGCGCGCGGCCCGGTGCTCGATACGCCGGAGTTCTACCAGGCCTGCTTCGATTGCCTGGGCGAGAACGGCATCATGACCACCAATGTGTTCGGCGAGTTCAGCAACTACGACAAGAATCTGCAGGCCATGGAGCTGGTGTTCGACGCCGTGGTGTGGCTGCCCGAGGTACACGACGCCAACATCGTCGTCATCGCGTTCAAGCAGGCGCCGCAGATCGACTTCAGCGTGCTGTACGAGCGTGCGGGGGCCATCAAGAACCGGCTCAATTTGCGGGCCAAGGGGTGGGTGGACGGCTTGAAGGGCTGGATGCTGGATCAGCAATAAAATGGCATAAAGAGCGCCCAGGGGACAACCTTACGATATTTCTTCTTAGAAATCACGTAAATCAATAAAGATTATTCGTTTTTACAACAGCTGCATCGGAAATGCACCGAAACAATGCATTAACTCTTGGTCCACTCAATCGTGCGCGTTAGTATTTTCGCACCGCCGGGGCTTACCAGGCTACCGCGCCCACTAATAACGAGAGAGAATGGACCTTACATGAAGACAGCAGCACGCCAGGCTTCGCCTATCCGCTTCAAACGCACCCTTCTTGCCAGCGCCGTCCTGCTGGCCGCCTCCCAAGCCTACGCCCAGACCGCCGCCGCTCCCGCCGCCGGCGAAGAGCAGACCGTGGTCGTGCTGGGTTCGCGTTCGACCGCCAAGACCGCGCTGGACACCTCGTCGCCGGTCGGCCTGATCAACATGAAAGACATGCAGTCGGCCGGTCCGCTGGAACTGGGCAAGCTGCTGCAGACGCTGGACCCGTCGTTCAACTTCTCGACCACCTTCATCAGCGATGGCACCGACATTATTCGTCCGGCCACCCTGCGCTCGCTGGGCCCGGACCAGCTGCTGGTCCTGGTGAACGGCAAGCGCCGCCACCAGCAGGCGCTGGTGAATGTGCAGCAGACCATCGGACGCGGCTCGGCCGGTACCGACATCAACGCCATTCCGCTGTCGGCCATCCACCACATCGAAGTGCTGCGTGACGGCGCCGCCGCCCAGTACGGTTCGGACGCGATCGCCGGCGTGATCAACATCGTGCTGAAGTCGAACGTCAACGAGACCGCGGTCAGCGGCCAGCTGGGCACCACCAAGGAAGGCGACGGCGACATGATGTCCGGCAGCGTGAACCGCGGCTGGGCGCTGGGCGAAAACGGCGGCTTCATCAACCTGTCGGTGGAAGCGCGCAAGCGCGAGGAAACCAACCGCGCCGGCGTCGATTCGCTGCGCGTCAATCCGCCGCGCGTGACCCAGCGCATCGGCGACAGCGACGCCAAGGATGCCTACGCATGGTGGAACGCGGCGCTGCCGATCGACAAGTCGAGCGAGTTCTACGCCTTCGGCGGCTTCTCCAAGCGCAAGGGCGATTCGTCCGGCTTCTTCCGCTCCAAGGGCGACGGCCGCAACGTGACCTCGGTCTATCCGGAAGGATTCCTGCCCAACATCCGCACCACCGTCAAGGACGGCTCGTTCGCCTTCGGCTACCGCCGCGACCTGGCCAACGACTGGAAGGCCGACGTCAGCATCAACCACGGCATGAGCGAGCTGGACTTCCACGAGAAGCAGACCATCAACATCTCCTACTGGTACGAGCCGAAACCGGGCGGCGGCATCTACGCCGAGTCGCCGTTCGAAGCCGACACGGGCAAGCTGAAATTCAACCAGACCACCTTCAACGCCGACGTCAAGGGCCCGGTCAAGCTGGGCGGCGAAGAGATCTTCCTGGCCACCGGCTTCGAGTACCGCCAGGACAACTACCAGATCGTCGCCGGCGATCCGGTGTCCTACCAGTACGGCCGCACCAACAACCCGGCCATCGTCATCAAGGACCAGACCGGCGGTGTGGCGGCATCCGGCACCCAGGGCTTCCCCGGCTACACCCCGGCCACCGCCGTGGACGAAGGCCGCCACAACATCGCACTGTTCCTGGACGCCGAATACCGCCCGTTCAAGGAACTGCTGCTGGCCGGCGCGGTGCGCTACGAGAAATACTCGGACTTCGGCAACACCACCACCGGCAAGTTCAGCGCCCGCTGGGACCCGAGCAAGGAATTCGGCCTGCGCGGCAGCGTGTCGTCCGGCTTCCGCGCGCCGGGCGTGCAGCAGAAGTTCTACAGCTCCGTGTCGACCAACCTGAACTCGGCCGGCCAGCTGACCGAGACCCTGACCGCGCGTGAAGGCAGCGCCGTCACCACCGCGCTGGGCATCAAGCCGCTGAAGGAAGAAACCTCGCGCAACGCCTCCTTCGGCATGGTGCTGCGTCCGGCCAAGAACATGTCGCTGACGGCGGACGTGTACCAGATCAAGATCAAGGACCGCATCGTGTTCTCGAGCGAGATCTCGCCTGAAGCCGGCGGCGGCCCGATCGCCAACGTGCTCAACCCGCTGAAAGTGGGCCAGGCGCAGTTCTTCACCAACGCGGTCGACACCCAGACCCGCGGCCTGGACATCGTGGCCGACCACACCACCCGCTTCGACGCTTCCACCCTGGTGCTGTCCGGCCAGCTGGGCTTTAACAAGACCGAGGTGACCAAGCGCCATTCGCCTTCCAACCTGCTGAGCGGCGAGCAGCTGTTCAACCAGGCGCAGGTGCGCCTGATCGAACGCGGCCAGCCGCGCAAGCACCACGTGGTGGCGGCCGACTACACCCTCGGCCAGTGGAACGTGAACACCCGCGCCAACTACTACGGCGAAGTGCAGGGCGAAGGTTTCAGCCCGCTGCAGACCTGGGACGCGAAGTGGATCGTGGACGCGAGCGGCCGCTACAACTTCAGCAAGAAGACCAGCGTGTCGGTCGGCGTGAACAACCTGTTCGACACCTATCCGTCCGAGTGGACCAACGGCGGCGACTTCCCGAAACTGGGCTTCAAGTACTGCTGGGAGACCTGCCCGTTCGGCGTGAACGGCCGCTCGATGTACGTGAAGTTCGACACGGTGTTCTGATTCGGCCGGCGAGCGCCTGACAAGGCGGCATTCGTACCCCTGTGTACATTGGTGAGACTTCGCGCCATGTGCAGCCGGTACAATGCCGCCTTACCCAACTCGCTTCAGGATTCACCATGTACCGCATTCCAGCCTGCCTCGCCCTCGCAACCGTGCTGACCGCTTGCGGCGGCGGTGGCGGCATCGCCGGCTCCGGCAGCACTCCCCTCCCCGATCCCACACCCAGCGCCGGCCCGCTGAAAAAATACGAAGGCGCCTGGATCGCCCCGTGCGAGGCCCACAGCCGCGAGACGACCAGCATGGTCTCCGCCAACAACGGCAACTCGCTGCAGCTCAACCTGAAAACCGATTTCTACGCCAATATCGGCTGCACCGGCGTCATCATCGCCACCGCCACCTATTCCGGTCCCGTCATCACGCTCAACTTCACCAGCACGGTGAAGAACGCCAGCGTGAAGCTGGCCGGCGGGGAAACCGTGACGGCGGACGTGGACGTGGGCGGCACCGTGGCCGCCGGCCAGACCGCCATCGTGAGCGGCACCGGCGTCACATCGCGCATCGTCAACGGCAAGACGGTGTGGACCTTTGCGTTCAGCGAAGGTTCGGCCGAAGCGCAGTTCGAGCCCATCACCGGCACCGGCACCGGCGCGCTGCTGCTGCGCAACGGCGAATTGTGGACGTTGACCACCTCCGGCGCCAGCGGTACCGCCTTCAACCTCGAGAACCGCCTGACGCGCTAAGCGCGGGCCGTGCCTCATAGGCGGCCAGGTGGATCACCGCCGCCAGCCGCCGTACGAAGCCGTCGATCAGCTCCGCAGGAATCTGCGCATAGCCCAGCATCAGGCCGCTCCAGGCCTGGCCGCGTTCGGCGGTGGCGTGCATGCCCAGCGTGTGCGCCACGATACCCTCCCGCTGCAGGCGCGCGCCGATGGCGGCGGCGTCCAGCGTGGCGCCGGTAAAGCGCAGCGCCAGGTGCATGCCGGCGGACGCGCCATGCACCTCCGCGATCGAACCCAGGTGCCGCTGCAGCGACGCCACCAGCACATCGCGCCGCTGGCGGTACAGGCGGCGCATGCGGCGCAGGTGCAGCGCGAACTGGCCGCTGCGCAGGAACTCCGCCAGCGCCAGCTGCTCGGCCACGCGGCCGCGCGCGGCGGACTGCGCGCGCATCTCGGCCAGCGGTTCGGCCAGCGCCCGCGACACCACCAGGAAGCCGATGCGCAGCGCGGGAAACATGGTCTTGCTGAAGGTGCCGAGGTAGAGCACCGGCGCATCCGGCGCCAGGCCCTGCATGGCCGACAGCGGCGGGCCGTCGTGGCGGAACTCGCTGTCGTAGTCGTCCTCGATGACGAGCGCGCCCGCCGCGCGCGCGTCGGCGATCAGCGCCAGCCTGCGCTCCAGCGTCAGCACGCCCCCCAGGGGATACTGGTGCGAGGGCGTGGTGTAGACCAGGCGCGGCGGACGGCGGCGCCAGTCCTGCCGCGCGGGGGCGATGCCGTCCTGGTCCACGTCGATTCCCACCACCTTCAGGCCCGCGCCACGGAACGCGGCCAGCGCGCCCAGGTAGCCGGGATGCTCGATCCACACGGTGTCGCCCTCGTCGGCGCAGGCGCGCGCGCACAGGTCCAGGCTGCTCTGCGTGCCGTCGGTGATGAAAACCTGGCTGGCGTCGCACAGTACGCCGCGCGAGGCGCGCAGATGGTCGGCGATGGCGCTGCGCAGCGCCGGCTCGCCGGCCGGGTCGCCGTAGTTCAGCTGGGCCGGATTCAGGCCGCGCCAGGCCTTGTCCAGCAGGCGGCGCCAGTGCGCAACGGGGAAGGCATCCAGCGCCGGCACGCCCGGCACAAACGCGCCCATCTGGTGGGCCGGCCCGGCCACCTCGCGCAGATTCAACGCGCGGCGCGACAGGCCGGGGAAAGGCGTGCCTGCGGCCGTGGCCGTCGCCGCAGAAACCGCGCGCACCAAGGCCGATGCGGCGCCCATGGCCACGGCGGCGGCCGGCGCAACCCTGGTGCCGCTGCGGTCGCTCACCGCGTAGCCCTCGCACACCAGCTGTTCGTATGCATACAGCACGGTGTTGCGCGCCATGCCCAGTTCGGCCGCCAGCGTGCGCGTGGCGACCAGACGCGTGCCGGCCGCCAGCGTGCCGTCGCGGATCGCCGCGCGCAGGCATTCGTGCAGCATGCGCTGGCGCGGCCAGCCGCGCTGCGCGTGCTGCCGAGTGAAGGAGGATACAAGCAAGGCGTAGTCCATCGTGGCTCCAAAATATTCCATCGTGCTGGACCTTTTTTCAGGGCCAGATGTTGATTATATTGCAGCACATGAAAACACACCCTACCCCACGCACCCGCGTACGCCGCGTTGCAGACAACGCCGCCTACGACACCGCCACGCTGTACGCCATCATCGACGACGCCTACGTCTGCCATATCGCCTTCAGCGACGGCAGCAACGACGGCAGCGCGCCGCACTGCATCCCGACCGCATGCTGGCGCGAAGGCGGCCACCTGTACATCCACGGCTCGAACGGCAGCCGCATGCTCAAGCGCCTGGCTGAAAGCGAAGCCTGCGTCACCATCACGCACGTGGATGGCCTGGTGATGGCGCGTTCGGCCTTTAACCACTCGATGAACTACCGTTCGGCGATGGTGTACGGACAGTTTGAAGCGGTGGAAGGCGACGCCAAGCGACGCACCATGGAAGCGTTCATGGAACAGCTGCTGCCCGGACGCCAGGCGCAGGTGCGCGGCGGCAGCGACAAGGAATACGCCGCCACCACGGTGATGCGCATTTCGCTGGAAGAAGCGGCGTGCAAGGTGCGCTCGGGCGGCCCGCAAGACGATGCCGAGGACATGTCGATCGACACCTGGACCGGCGTGCTGCCCCTGCAGCGCGTGCGCGCCGCGCCCATCCCCGCCGAAGGTGCGGGCGCGGCGCCGGCCTATGTCCAGCAGTGGCAGCACGGCGCGGAATGACATTCCGCGCCAGGCCGGTCTCAGCGGCGTTCGCGGCGCCAGAGCAGCAGCATGCTGGCGGCGCAAACGAGCGCGAACGGCCAGGACGGCAGCGGCGCACGCACGCTGCCTGCGCCGGCCGGTTCCGGGGAGCGCGCGGCGTAGCGCGCGGTGGCGTCCTGGCGCAAGGCACGCTGCCATAGCGGCCAGTCGCCTGCGCCATGGATGTAGATGCGGTGCTGCGATTCGCCGCTGCGCAGCGTCAGCCAGCCGGGCTGCTGCGGCCAGAAGGCGGCGCATACGCTTTCAGCCTGGCTGCTGCGTGCCTGCCAGGCCGTGGCCGCCTGGCCATCGATATGCAGCGCCGCGCCGGCCTCGGCGCCCTGTGCGCAGACCTCGGTGCGCAGGCCCGCCACCGGCATGGGGTCCGGCAGCTGCCAGCGGATCTTTTGCACGGCGCCGGCGGCCCCTTTGTCGAGCAGCACTTGCCACCACTGGCCGAGTGCCAAGGGCGAGGAGATGCCGTAGCGGTGCCAGTCCGACACGCCCACCCAGCTGACGCGTCCCTGTTTCCAGGCGCGCTGCCAGAGCCATGGGCGGCCGCTGCCGTCGGTGGCTGCGGCCGACCATGCGCTTCCCGGCTGCTCCCCAGGGTTGAGCGGGGCAGGTGGCATGGCGAGCAGCTCGCCGTTCAGCTTGAACTGGCGGGTATCTTCCTTTTCGGTGGTGGCGGGCTGCGGCGCCAGCCGCAGGGCCAGCTCGCGCTGCCAGACGGCGGCGTCGCTCGCGCTGCCGCCCAGGACAATCAGCGGCACCCCCTGGCCGGTTTGCGCCAGCAGCGCCGCGCGCGCCGGAGCAGGCAGGGACTCGAACCAGGCGCCGTCGACAATGCGCGCGCCCGGTTCGGCCAGTGGCGCGCGGGCAGACTCGGTCCGGCTCAAGCCTTTGCCCAGCGTGGTTTGCCAGTCAAGGACGGCGTTGCTATCGGTCAGAAGCTGGTTCAGGGCGCGCGTGTCAAACGAGGGTGCGCCGAAGCGGCCGATGATTTGCAGCGGCACCGGTGGGGTCACCTCCAGCGGTACCGGCCCCTGCGCGACGGTCTGGCCGGCGGCGTCCAGCAGGCGGGCTTGCAGCAGCAGCGTCTCGGCCAGCGGCGGTTGCCAGGAGAGCGAGAGCGGTGCGCCTGGCTGGCCGGATTCGGCAAGGACCTGGCCGTTCTCGGCAAGCAGTTGCAAGCGCCAGCCAGGCTGGGCGGCGCTGTGTTGCGCCGACAAGGCGAAGCTGCGGCCAAGCGCCAGCGTCCGGGGAAACTCGAGGCGCAGCAAGTCGCCCTGCGGCCGAGTCCAGCGCAGTGGACGGGCGGGCAAGTCGTCCCACTGCGCGGTCCGCAGGCCATCCCCTGTCAGCGCGATCGATCCGGCCTGCGGCACGGCGAGCAGCGCGCGCGACAAGGCATCGCCTGGCTGCTGGTCTGTCGCGATGGCGATTTCGCCGGCGCCGGCCGCCGGCTGCGTGGGCGAGGCCAGCATAGCGGCCAGCGACAAGGCGGCCAGCACCGCCAGCGCAGCGTTCAGGGACTGGCGCTGGCGCACGTACAGCGCGGCGCTCAGCAGCCCTGCCAGCAGCACACCAGCGCCGGCCGCACCCGCGCTGAACACTGCACCGAACAATTCCAGCCCTGCCGTCATGGCTGCTCCTTGCCGCGCCAGGCCTGGCGGAATTTGCTGTCGGATTGCGGCTGCGCCTGCAGCACGACGGCCGGTTCGGTGAGTGTGGCGCGCAGGTAGGCGCGCAGCACGGCACGGCAGTCCGTGCAGCCGTCCGCCACGTCCTGCACGGCACGCTGCGCCGCCAGTTTCTGCTCATCGCCGCCGATGTGCGCGGCGATGATCTCGCGGGCACGCTTGCTCCACAGGGCCGGCAGCGCGCCGCCGGAGGCCAGCGCCTGGACCAGCCCGCGCACTTCCTGCGGCACCTTGTCGCCGGCCGCGCCTTGCGCGCGCCTCGTGCTTTGCGCCCCGACCACGTCGCCGGTCAGGCGTTTTTCTTCCTTGATCGCCGGCGGCACGAAGGCGGTGCGGTGCAGGTAGACCCGTTCGGCCTGCTGCAGTTCCTTGATGGCGTCCAGCGCCCTGTATTCCGGCGCCAGCGCGGCTTGGGGCGCGACGGCACGCAGCTGCTTTTCCGCGTCCCACATGGCTTTCAGTGCGCGGCGCAGCACTTCCTTGGTCTTGGGGTCGAAAATGGTGGCGTTGTCGGTTTCGTCGTGCTTGTGCCCGAACTCGGCGACGATGCTCGCCATGCCGCCGTCCTTGAAGGCGCCGGGGCGCTGCGCGGAAGCGCCTTCGTGCTTGTCCTCATCGCCATGCCCGTCGCCGTGCTTGTCGCCGTGCCCATGTTCATCGTCGCCGAACAGCGTGGATTCTTCCCCCAGGAACTGGCCGTAGCGCAGCCGCAGGCGCGACTGGTCCCCGGCGATGGCTTCGCTGCGCTCGCGCAGCGTGGCGCGGTGCAGCTTGGGCGCGTCGGCCAGCAGTTGCTCGGTGTCGATGATGATCTGGCGCTGGCTGCGCAGGCTTTCGGGCTTGACCATGGTCGGCAGCGCGGAGGAGTCCAGGCTTTCCGACTGCGGTCCGGGCAGGCGCAGCGTGTAAGTCGGGGTTTGCACGGTGTGCGGCTGGGGCGCGTTGTCGGTCGCGCGAAGGAAGAAATACAGCTCGTCGCCGGGTTCCATGCCCAGCTCGGCGAGGGACCAGTTCTTCTGCCAGTTGCGCGTGCGCGGGTCGGCCGATTGCGGCAGCGGCATCTCGCGGTCGCTGAAGCGGATGTTCTCGCCGCTGCCGCGCGCCAGCGTCAGGTGCAGGCTGGCACGCACGATGCCGTAGTCGTCGCGCGCGGCCACCGAGAGCTGGACCGACCTGGCGTCGGCGGGCAATACCTGGATGGCTTCCGACGGCGCGACGATGCTGGCTTGCGGGGCCTGGTCGATGGTGACGCGGATGTTGTGGCGGCTGCCGCCGCGCACACGCCAGAACAGGGACTCGGTGGCGGTCCAGCCGGCACAGTCCTGCGTCAGGCTGAGCGTCTGGCCGTCGCTCAGTTCGATGGTGGCGGGCATTTCGCCGCCGCGCTTGTAGCACCAGCGCACCTGGCTGTGCTGGGGAACCTGGATATCGCCGGCGCCGGACTCGAAGGGAGCGGCTTTGGTGTAGCCCGGTGGCGTGACGCGCAGCACGATGTCGCCGGGGGCGCGCGGCCCGGCTTTGCCGGCGGCAGCCTTGCCGTTGGCGTGGGCGGGGCCGGCCTGGGTGGCCTGCCAGGCGTAGGCCGATGCGGCGCACAGCACGCTCGCGGCAATGGGCAGCAGCGCATGACGGACGCGGACGCGGGCAATGGCGCGGTAGTCGTCATCGCGCAATACGTCGAGCAGGCGTGCCTGCAGGCGCTGGCGCTGCAGGCGGGCGACGGGCGTGGCCGGTTCGGTGGCGAGCAGCGCGCTGCTGTCTTCCAGCGCGGGCACGGCGGCGTCCAGCCAGCGCGGCCATTCGGCGGCAACGCGGCGGCGCAGGGCAAGCAGGTCGGCAACGAGCCAGATCAGCCAGGCGCACAGCAAGACCAGGGGCGCCAGGGCAGCGGGGCCCGATTGCGGTGCACCAGGTGCGCTCAATGCGGTCCGTGCCAACAGGAGCGACAGGGGCAGCAGCGCGCCGGCCCACAGCGGTGCGCGGCGCAGCAGGATGGCGCGCCACAAGCGGCGCTGGACGGCGGAGCGAAAGTCAGCGTCGGCGGACATGGGTCATCAGGCGTTCGAGGGCAAACAGGGCAAGCAGCACGTACGCGAGCCATGCGGCGGGCGGCGTGCCGGGCATGGCCAGCGGGGAACTGCGGCGCGGCGCGAGTTGCATGGCGGGCATGGGATATGGCTGCGCCGGGCGCGCCAGGGACTGCCAGGTTTCGTACAGTGCGCGGGCGGTGTCGGCGGTTTGCGGCGGCATGGCGCTGGAACGCCACAGGCGGCCGCGCGGGCTGTCGGCGATCTGGAGGGACAGGCCATTGATGGTCAATGGCGTGCCTGCCGGCTCCTTGACGCCGAACGCGGCGAACGGAGCGGATGCCGGCAGCCACCAGAGCGGAGCGTGCCAGCCGGCCGGCGGTGCGGCCGGAGAGTCCCAGACGATCAGCTTGGTTGCGGCGACGGGCTTGTCTTCGATGAGGTAGCGGCCCGCGCCAGCCGCAGAAAACGCGGCGAACGCGGCGCGCCAGGCGGCCATGCGCTCCGGCGGCGCGGATACGGCAATGCGATACTCGGCGCGCGCAGTGGCGGCAGTAGCGCTGGCGGCCGGAAGGAGGCGGATGTCGGCGGCGTGGGCCAGCGATGGAAGCTGGGCAGGCATGGGGATGGAATCGGCCAGGACGAGTATGCGCGCAGCGGGACGCCATTCGTGTTCGTGGGCTTGCAGCCACTGCAGAGCGTTCTCCGGCAAGGGCATGCGCGGCGCGGCGCCCAGTCCGGCTGCGGCGACCTGCTGTTCGATCCACGCGGCGTGCGCGGGCCTGCCGGTGCCGGTGGCCAGCGCGGGTGCAACGAAGACCGTGTCGCCGCGCCACGGCATGGCGGTGGCGGCGAGCCAGGCGATCAGGGCGGCCAGCAGCAGGCAGCGCAAAGCCAGCAGCACCAGGTCTTCCCAACGCCAGATGCGTGCGGTCTGCGGCGGCGCGGCGGGCAGGAAACGGGCCGTGGCCAGCGGCTCGGATTTGACGCGCTGGCGCTTTTGCCTATGCCACCAGATGGGCAGCAACAGCACCGGCAAGGCGAGCCACCACAGGGTCTGGGCGCCGGCGATCATCGTGCCCTCGCGCGCGGGGACGCCAGCTGCAGCCAGCCGCGCAGCACCGCCGCCAGCGGCTGTTCGATGCGCGCTTCGTAGTATGGAATGTCGTGCTGGCGGCATGTGCCGCCGACGGCGGCGAAGTGCGCCGTCAGCGCGGCGCGGTAGGCCGCACGCCCCGTCTCGTCCAGCAGATGCAGCCGGGCTGCGGTGGCAGGGATGCCGCCCTCTGGATCGCGGTAGCCGGCGCCGGGATTGAAACTGGCGTCCACCTCGGCCTGCGTGCGCACGGCCAGCAGGCGCACGTCGTGCTGCATGTGGCGCAGGCGCAGCAGCGCTTCGGACAGCGGCGACGGCCACTCCAGGCAGTCGCTGGCGGCAAAGACGAGGCTGGGCGCGCGCGCGAAATGCAGGCTGGATTGGAGCGTGGCTGCATCCGGCATCGCGCCCTGCGGCCTGGCCTTGGCTAGCTGCGCCAGCACGCGCTGCAACTGGCGCGGACCGCGCGAGGCGGGCGTGAATTCGGTCTTGCCATCGGTGCAGACCACCAGCCCGAACGCGTCGCCCTGCCGCTGCGCGACGGCGGCGATGCAGGCCAGCACGGTGCCGGCGAATCGCAGCTTGTCGACCTTCGGCACTTGCCGGCTGGGCTCCGCCATGGACGCGGTGGCGTCCAGCCACAGCCAGGTGGCGACGTGGCTGTCGCGCTCCGCTTCACGCACGTAGTAGCGGTCCGCGCGCGCCAGCAGCTTCCAGTCGACGCGGCGCCACTCGTCGCCCGGCGCGTACGCGCGGTACTCGGAGAACTCCACGCCGGCGCCGCGTTCGCGGCCGGCGTGGATGCCGTGACCCAGCCCCGCCAGCACGTGGCGGATGATGAGCTCAAGGTCGTTGGTATGCGCCAGCAGCGCGGCTGTATCCAGCATCGGAAGTCCAGCTTAGTCAGGGCGGATATCGTTGCGCAGTGCGGCCAGGATGTCGGCGATGGCGACGCCGTCCGCCTCTGCCTCGAAGTTGCGCAGCACGCGGTGCGCCAATACCGGCAGCAGCATGGCGGCAATGTCTTCGCGCGTGACGGCCAGGCGGTTGTGCATCAGCGCGCGCGCCTTGGAGGCCAGCACCAGCGCCTGGCCGGCGCGCGGACCGGCGCCCCAGCCCACGTGCTTGCGCACCGCCGCCACCGCACTCTCCTTCGGCCGCGTGGCGCGCACCAGGCGCGTCGCGTACAGCAGCAGGTGCTCGCCGATCTCGATGTCGCGCACCAGCTGCTGCAGGCGCAGCAGGGTCGCCACGTCCATCACCGGCTGCGCGTCGGCCAGGCCGGCGTGCGTGGTGGCCGACACCATGGCCACTTCCTCCGCCTCGCTCGGATAGCCGACGTCGATGCGCAGCAGGAAGCGGTCCAGCTGCGCTTCCGGCAGCGGATAAGTGCCCGCCTGTTCGATCGGGTTCTGCGTGGCCAGCACGAAGAAGGGCTTGGGCAGCTTGTGCGTCTGCCCGGCGAAGGTGACGGCGCGCTCCTGCATCGCCTCCAGCAGCGCGGACTGCGTCTTCGGCGGCGCGCGGTTGATCTCGTCGGCCAGCAGCACCTGCGTGAAAACCGGGCCCTGCTGGAAGCGGAATTCGCGCTTGCCGGTGGCGTGTTCTTCTTCCAGGATCTCGGTGCCGACGATGTCGGACGGCATCAGGTCGGGTGTGAATTGCACACGGCGGAATTCCATCTCGGTGGCCTGCGCCAGCGATTTCACCAGCAGCGTCTTGCCCAGTCCCGGCACGCCTTCCACCAGCGCGTGGCCGCCGCCCAGCAGGCAGATCACCAGCGCATCGATGACGTCCTGCTGGCCGATGATCACTTTCGACATGCTGGCCTTGAGCGCGGCCACCTTGGCGCTCAGCGCGCCGATTTCATTTTCATTCCACTGCACAGACACGTTCAAGCTCCCAATGCGTACTGAATAATGTTGACTGCAAAGCGCGTGTTGTCGACCACCAGCCAGCGCTTGTTGCGAAAGTCGTAGTCCCACTCGCAGCCGTAATCCTTGTTGCTGTACAAGACCCGCACGCGGCCGCCGAACTCGATCGCCTTCAGGTAGTCGTGCACCAGGTCGTCGCCCCAGCCGTTCAGCTCCACGCTGGTGTTGGGCGGGCCGTCGAACTTGAAGAAGCTCGAATACACAGGGTGGCTGTTCGGGATCTTGTGCAAGGCCTTGGGGCCGAACATCCTGGCCAGCTCGGCCTCGAAGGACTTGGCAAACAAGCCGTCGATATCGTGATTGCAGTCGTCCACGAACACGAAGCCGCCGCCCTTCACATAGCGCTCGAAGTGCTTGCGCTCGGCGGGCGTAAACTGCACCAGCTTGTGGCCTGCCAGGTAGCAGAAAGGCGCTTCGAGCATCTTCGGATCGGACAGCGCCACGATGCGCTCGACGGGATCGACGCGCAGGGTCGTGTATTCGACCAGCGAGTTGAGCACGTTGCTCGGCATGCGCACGTCCACATCCCAGTCGCCCGACTCGTAAGTCAGGCGGGTGAAGTAGAAATCGTAGGAGGCCATGTGCGTTAGTCCCTTGCTGTGCGCGGCGGGTTAGGGCTGCGCATAACCCGCCGCGCGCTCAGACGGCATCGGACAAGGACGTGAAGTTAAAGTCGCGCACCTTCATCGCGGGCAGCAGCATCTGGAAGTTGGCGTTGGTGCCGCCCACGACCACGGGCTTGCCCAGTTCCTCGATGTTGTTCAGCATGGCGACCGGACTTTCATTGAAGCGGAAGTTCTTGATCGGATGCTTGATCTTGCCGTTCTCGATGTAGAAGGTGCCGTCACGCGTGAGGCCGGTGAGCAGTTGCGATTGCGGGTCGACCATGCGGATGTACCAGGTCCGGGTCACGAGCACGCCCTTCTTGGTGCTGGCGATCAGCTCCTCGGTGCTTTTGCTGCCGCCGGACATGATGATGTTGCCGTGGCGGCCGATGGCGCGCTTGCCCTGCTTCTGCGCCCAGTAGCGGGTGTAGTCCATGCCGGCCACCACGCCGTTCTTGATGATGTCCGCTCGTTCGCGCGCCAGCATGGACGCGCTGTCCCAAGGCAGCACCGGCACGTCCGGATTCCACGGATCGGCCCACACGTTCACCTGTTCGTCGTACAGCTTCTCGCCCACGCGGTTGCCGCCGCCCTTCCTCGACAGGAAGCTGCGGCCCTCGTCCGCGTTGCGCGCGTCGAAGGCGCCGAACATGAAGTTGAGCATGTCCGAGGTGGCGTCCGGCTCCAGGATCACGGTGTAGCGGCCCGGCTCCAGCGCCTTGGCGTCCGCCGAGCGCACCGCCTTTTCGATGGCGATGGCCGAGGCCTCGCGTGCGTCGAACTTGCCGGCGTCGTTGGCGTAGCGCTTGGCCCAGCCGGAGCCGCGTCCGTCCTCGGTGCGGGTGGTGACGGTGAAACCGAGGCTGGTCAGCTCCTGGTAGCCGAACACGCCGTTCGAGTTGGCGTGCGCCTGGAAGGAGGTGGTGTCGTCGAAGAAGCCGGCCGCTTTCAGCCTGGCCTTGCGCGCGGCCTCGATGCTGCGGAACGCCACTTCGGCGCGGTACTCGGGATCGATGGCGGCGGTGTTCCTGCTCCACGTCGGCGTGGCCTTGTACTGCTGCGCGGTCACGTTGGGCAGGAACTCCGGGTTCTCCGGCGCCAGGCGCGCAACGTCCTCGGCGCGGCGCACGGCTTTTTCCAGCGACTTGTCGTCGAACTCGTTGATGGTGGCGCTGCCCACCCGCTTGCCGAAGGAGACGGTGACGCTGAGTTGCGTGTCCTCGGCCAGGCCGGCGGTGGAGACGGCGTTGTTGGCGTAGCGGATATTGCCTTCGCGCTCGCCGCGCAGGCTCACGCCGCATTCATCGGCCTTCGAGAACGCGATCGTCTTCTCGCAGATGCGCTTGGCTTCTTCCTGGGTCAAAAATTTCATCTTGCGCTAGCTCCTTAGCCGATCTTGCGGGCGGTGTTAATGACGTTCACGCCGTTGAAGCGCGTGGTGCTCGATCCGTGCGACACGGCACTGACCTGGGAAGGCTGGCCCTTGCCGTCGAAGAAGGAGCCGCCCATGCGCCAGTCGCGCTCGTCGCACATGGCGGAGCAGGCGTTCCAGAATTCCTGGGTGTTGGACTGGTAGGCCACGTCTTCC
>NZ_BAAKJE010000207.1:0-3111 GCF_059704565.1 Massilia sp. NBRC 108631 | reverse complement strand
CCCTTGCCGTCGAAGAAGGAGCCGCCCATGCGCCAGTCGCGCTCGTCGCACATGGCGGAGCAGGCGTTCCAGAATTCCTGGGTGTTGGACTGGTAGGCCACGTCTTCCAGCGGCTGGGTGATCTTGCCGTCCTTGATTTCGTAGTACAGCTGGCCGCCGAACTGGAAGTTGTAGCGCTGCTGGTCGATCGAGAAGGAGCCGCGTCCGGCGATGTAGATGCCCTTCTTCACGTCCTTCACCATCTCGTCCGGCGTAAGCTGCTTCTTGCCCGCCTGGAGCGACACGTTGGGCATGCGCTGGAACTGCACGCTGCTCCAGCTGTCGGCATAGGAGCAGCCATGCGATTCCTTCTCGCCGATGATGTGGGCCTGGTCGCGCGTGGCCTGGTAGTTCACCAGCACGCCGTCCTTGATGATGTCCCAGCGCTTGCATTGCACGCCTTCGTCGTCGTAGCCGACGGTGGCCAGCGCGCCCGGCGCGGTCTTGTCGGCCACGAAGTTGACGATGTCGGAGCCGTACTTGAATTTCTTCGACTGCCACTTGTCCAGCGTGGCGAAGCTGGTGCCGGCGTAGTTGGCCTCGTAGCCCAGCACGCGGTCCAGCTCGGTGGCGTGGCCGACCGATTCGTGGATGGTGAGGAACAGGTGCTCGGGACTAAGCACCAGGTCGTACTTGCCCGGCTCCACGGTCTTGGCGCCGAGCTTTTCGCGCGCCTGCTTGCCGGCGGCGCGGGCATCCTCGATCAGGTCGTAGCCGTCCTTGTACAAGGTGGTCACGCCGCCCGGCGCGCGGATCTTGTGCTGCGCCTTGGCGTCGAAGAATTCATAGCCCATGCCGGCCGGCGAGGACAGGCCCTGGCGGGTGCGGAATTTTCCGCTGGCCTTGTCCACGGCGGTGGCGGTGAACGGCGACCACAGGCGATGCACATCCTGGTCGATGTAGGAGCCGTCGGTGGAGGCGAAGTACTTCTGCTGGTTCACCTGGAACAGGGTGGACTGCATGAAACTGGCGCCCGCGTCCATGCCGGCCTTGTTGGCGGCGATCAGCATCTCGGCCTTGTCCTTGATCGGCACCGTGCGCCAGTCCTTCTTGAAGGGCGTGGCCCACGCCACTTCGCCGACGCCCCTGACGGGGGCCAGGCGTACCGGCTCGGCCTGCAGGCGCGCGTTGGCCTTGGCGATGGCCACCGCCTGGCGCGCCGCTTCGGCCACCGAGTCCAGCGTCATCACATTGGTGGACACGAAGCCGTAGGCGCCGTTGGCCAGCACGCGCACGCCAACACCGCTCGATTCGGTGTTGACGATGTTCTCCACATTCAGGTCGCGCGTGGTGATGAACTGGTTCAGGTAGCGGCCGATGCGCACGTCGCAGTAGCTGGCGCCGGCCCTGGTGGCGGCGTTCATCGCGGCGTCGGCCAGCGATTTCTTGAACTGCACCGCCATCGGGTTGAGCAGTTCTTCAGCCGCGATGGCGTGGCCGAACACCGGCACCAGCAGGGTGCCGCCGGTAATGGCCCCCACCTTCAAAAATGTACGTCGTTCCACAATCTCTCCTGATTACACCGCGTCCGACAGGGACGTGAAGTTAAAGTCGCGCACTTTCATCGCCGGAATCAGCAATTTGTACGGCGACTCGTCGCCGCCCAGTATCACCGGCTTGCCCAGCTCCTCGATGTTGTTCAGCATGGTGACCGGGCTTTCGTTGAAGCGGAAGTTCTTGATCGGGTGCTTGATCTTGCCGTTCTCGATGTAGAAAGTGCCGTCGCGCGTGAGGCCGGTGAGCAGCAGCGATTGCGGGTCCACCATGCGGATGTACCAGGTGCGCGTGACCAGCACGCCCTTCTTGGTGTTGGCGATCAGCTCCGCCGTTTCCTTGCTGGTGCCAGCCATGATGAAGTTGCCCGGCGAGCCGACGGCGCGCTTGCCCTGCTTCTGCGCCCAGTAGCGCGAATAGTCCAGCGCGGCGACCTTGCCGTTCTTGATGATGTCCATGCGCTCGCGCGCCAGGTAGGTGTTGTTGTCCCACGGCGTGACGGCGATGTCCTTGTCCCACGGGTCGGACCAGATGTTGACCTGCTCGTCGAACAGCTTGTCGCCCAGGCGGTTGGCGCCGCCCTTCTTGGACAGGAAGCTGCGGCCTTCGTCCGCGCTGCGCGCATCGAGGGCGCTGAACATATAAGCCAGCAGGTCGGAGGTGGCGGCCGGTTCCAGGATCACCGTGTAGCGGCCCGGCTCCAGCGCCTTGGCGTCCACCGAGCGCAGCGCCTTTTCGATCGCCACGTCGGACGCTTCGCGCGCGTCGAACTTGTTCACGTCGCCGGCGTCGCGCCGTACCCAGCCGGAACCGCGCCCGTCCTCGGTGCGCACCGTGAGCGTGAAGTTTACGCCGGTTTCTTCCTGGTGGCCGAACACGCCCCTGGAGTTGGCGATGGCCTCGAAGGAAGTGCTGTCGGTGAAGAAGCCGGCCGCCTGCAGCTTGTTCTTGCGGCTGTTTTCGATGCTGTAGGCGGCCACCTGCGCGCGGAAGTCGGGGTCGATGGCCGCCGTGCTTTTGCTGTAGGTGTTGCTGGCCTTGTATTCCTGCTTCGATACGGTGGGCATGAACTCGGGATTGTCCGGCGCCAGGCGCGCCAGGTCTTCCGCGCGGCGCACGGCTTTTTCCAGCGACTTGTCGTCGAACTCGTTGATGGTGGCCACGCCCTGCTTCTTGCCGAACGATACCGCCACGGCCAGCTGGCTGTCTTCCACCAGGCCGGCGGTGGAGACCGCGTTGCGCGCATAGCGGATATTGCCGGTGCGGCTGCCGGTGACCTTCACTTCGCACTCGTCGCCCTTGGACAGGGACAGCACTTTGTCGCAAATGCGCTTGGTTTCTTCCTGACTCAAAATCTTCATGTCGTCGTCCTGTCCTTATCCGATCTTGCGGGCGGTGTTGATCACGTTGATGCCGTTGAAACGCGTGGTGCTCGAACCGTGCGAGACGATGGACGACTGCGACGGCTGGCCCTTGCCGTCGAAGAAGGAGCCGCCCATGCGCCAGTCGCGCTCGTCGCACATGGCGGAGCAGGCGTTCCAGAATTCCTGGGTGTTGGACTGGTAGGCCACGTCTTCC
>NZ_BAAKJE010000206.1:0-240 GCF_059704565.1 Massilia sp. NBRC 108631 | reverse complement strand
CCGCGGCCCGAGATCGAGAACACGTCTTCCACTGGCATCAGGAAGGCGCCGTCCACTGCGCGCTCTGGCGTAGGGATGTAGCTGTCCAGTGCGTCGGCCAGGGCCATGATGGCCTGCTCGCCCAGAGGACCGGTGTCGCCGTCCAGTGCTTTACGTGCCGAACCCTTGATGATAGGCAGGTCGTCGCCTGGGAACTCGTATTTCGACAGCAGCTCGCGCACTTCCATCTCAACCAGTTCC
>NZ_BAAKJE010000205.1:0-240 GCF_059704565.1 Massilia sp. NBRC 108631 | reverse complement strand
CCGCGGCCCGAGATCGAGAACACGTCTTCCACTGGCATCAGGAAGGCGCCGTCCACTGCGCGCTCTGGCGTAGGGATGTAGCTGTCCAGTGCGTCGGCCAGGGCCATGATGGCCACTTCGCCCAGGGGACCGGTGTCGCCGTCCAGTGCTTTACGTGCCGAACCCTTGATGATAGGCAGGTCGTCGCCTGGGAACTCGTATTTCGACAGCAGCTCGCGCACTTCCATCTCAACCAGTTCC
>NZ_BAAKJE010000204.1:0-36620 GCF_059704565.1 Massilia sp. NBRC 108631 | reverse complement strand
GAGCGCGGCGGTGGATCAGCTCTGCTTTGTAAAGCCCGTTAATGGTCTCAGCCAGAGCGTTGTCGTAGCTGTCTCCTTTGCTGCCGACGGACGGTTCAATTCCGGCTTCGGACAGGCGTTCGCTATAGCGGATCGATACATATTGCGACCCGCGATCACTATGGTGAATCAAGGCATCATCACGTTCCGGCTGGCGGGCGAACAGGGCCTGCTCGAGCGCATCGAGCACGAAGTCAGTACGCATCGAACTGCTGACGCGCCAGCCGACGATGCAGCGCGCAAAGACGTCGATGATGAAGGCAACGTAGACAAAGCCCTGCCAGGTCGACACGTACGTAAAATCGGACACCCATAGCTGGTTAGGGCGATCAGCGCGGAACTGGCGATTCACCCGGTCCAGCGGGCATGGCGCTGCCGTATCGCTCACCGTGGTGCGCACAACCTTGCCGCGAATTACTCCGCGCAGCCCGTCGCGCCGCATCAGGCGCTCCACGGTGCAGCGCGCCACTTTGAACCGCTCACACAGCAGCTGGCGCCAGACCTTTTCGGCTCCGTAGACTCGGAAGTTAGTTTCCCAAACACGGCGAATGTGGGCACTCATAAAGTCGTCGCGATGGGAGCGGGCGCAGCGCAGAGCCGGATTGCGTTGCAGGGCGGCGTGGCGCCAGTAACTCGAAGGAGCAAGCTGCAATTGCCTGCACAGCCGCTCGGCCCCGTATGCGCCTCGGTGCTGATCGATGAAGGCCATCAAGGCTTGAAGCGGCGGTCGAGTTCCGCCTGGGCGAAAAAAGCACTGGCCAAGCGTAAGATTTCATTCGTCTTGCGCAATTCCTTCACCTCGCGCTCCAAAGCACGGATTCGTTCTTGCTCTGCAGAGCTTGGCCCGCCACGCAACCCGGCATCGCTTTCGCGTTGCCGCACCCAGCGCCGTAGCGTTTCAGGTGTGCAGCCGATCTTGTTGGCGATGGACGTGATGGCGGCCCACTGCGAGTCATGCTGGCTGGCCGACTCCTCGACCATACGCACAGCGCGCTCCATCACCTCTGGGGAATATCGTGTCGATTTCTTGTTCATGGCTCCATTCTCTCAAAGATTGGAGCCTCCCAGATTTCCGGGCCGGTTCACAACGATGCCAGCTCTCTGGCATTGGCCCATCGCGCGTCAGTAATGCTTGCCGACGCTAAAGGATGCGACACGGTACGTGTCCTATCCAGCGCGGAAATGAGTCAGCATGCACTAGCTACAGCCAAAGGTATTCTGGTCGTCACGGCACTCGCAGGGGATGGCGGACAGCTTCGCGAGATAAGCAGGGATCTGCGTGAGTATGTTGCGCCGCTCTTGCCACGTCATTTTCTGATCGGAACTGGGTTGCCGCAGTCAGAAGAGGCCTGGGATAGATTGAAGCAGTTCTTGGAACGAAACACGTCACATCGGCGTTACGGATTTTCTGCCAGGTTGGTACTTCCAACAGGGCCTGATAATCCCGATAATGCGTGGCGCACTCTACAAGGACTGGCCGCCAGAGCCGAAGTGGCTGACCTTGAGGTGGATTCTATCGAGCCGGCGGTCATAACTCAGTCGCTACGCGCTGCGGCCGAGGCTGTGCAAGCAGGGAGCAATGGCTTTCTTGCTAAAGCCGATGGCACACAGCTGAGTCTGTCGGAAGGCTTTCTCTTCTTTGATGGCGTCTTCCAAGATCGACTTCCTGATGTTCCAGTCTCAGCCGTCTTTATGGCAATGAGTTGCGCATTGCAGTCCGCACGGGAATGCAAAACCCCAGGGAATCAGCTTAAACCCTCCGGTTATGAGTCAGTTGTCATATCGCCGGAGTGCTTCCTGCGGTTTAATGACAATATTCTTCAAGCATCGCTGCTTCGTGCAGCTCTTCCTTCCGAGTTGGATTACTCTGCTAGCTCACATTTGAGTAAATTGATGAAGGAATTTTTGGGGAAAGTGTTTGACCGATACAGTCACGCGTACGGGGCTGCGGCGTTAGAGTTCGCAGCAGCATTGGCGACTGGGCGGTTGCAGTTGAAACAGACTGATCAAGGAGAGGTGATCGACAAGGCAATTGAACAGCTGAGGGGCGCTCCATCGCCCCTGCTTGGCTTACTCCTGCTTGCTAGAGAGACATAGGATTACACACATCGCCCGCCGTTGTTTTCGTAATGACGGCAGCGTTTGCTGGACAATCTTTTTAGGGGGGGCCATCTATCTAGGCTGTTTCAAGCGTACCCCGTACTTGACTCAGTGAACGTTCCTCTTGTTGTGCCAGCATTACCTTGGTCGTGTGATAATAGAAATAAAACGTCTTTTTGTTTACAATGCCGATCACCAGATTACAGAATGTGATCGTTTTTTCTCAATGGGCGGTCTTCAGTGGCCGTCCTTTGTCTAATAGGCACTGTTGTAAGGCCACTCGGACCAAAATCCCTTCGTCGGACGGAAAAATCCACCCGGTCCAGCTCACGACTTTCGAAATTTACCTTCAGAATTAATTTTCTGGTGTTTAGAGTTCAGCATCTCATCCATAACTTTAAAAATAGCTATAAATTTCCCCGCCCAAGGATATGTTCCATTATTTTCTTTGATATCTTGGTGAGCTCTGTTTATTAGCCATTCTGAAATTGCAACCTTCTTTGTGCTGTCTAAGCCAAGATCTGCTAAATTTCCCAATACGTCTCGTTCTATTTTTATCCATTTTGGATGAGCCGCTTCCATCTCAACCAACCATGTTTCGGGGAATAGCGCTTCGATTGGTGATTTGTCTGGGAGTAAAATAAATTCTTGATTTGATCTAAAGTCAATATCCTTATTTCCAAAAAAGTTAACTAATTCTCTCGATGCTTTTTGACCCGCTTCGTCGCCGTCGAAAACCACAGTAATCGCACGTTCTTTAGCCATAAAAGCATATGTCGATTTTAAAAAATCTTTTAGAGAACTTGTGCCAGTGAAATCCATAATCGAGGCTTTTCGAAGAGCTTCAAACTTATTGGATCCGCCTTTTTGTTTGATGAGCGATAGAATGTTTTCTAAAATATACTTATCAGTTTTCCCTTCAACGAATATGTTAAACTCGGATAGACTGTAGTAATCACTAAATTTTATGCCCAAAGCGCGTCTAATCGAGCTTGTCGCTTCAGCGTAACCTTTGAATTTGTTGAATGTAGTTCCATTTTCCTTATAGTGATGTGTTTGAAGAACTTTCTCATAATTCATTGGAATGAACCCTATAGAATGGGTGGTTGCGAAAACATCGCTGGCGTCGGATAAATCAGAAATTAAATTTCGACACGAGTCCGTTAAACCAGGGTGTAAATATGACTCGGGTTCTTCAATCAGCCAAATTACGCTTTTCCCATTTTGCATTTCTCGTTCAGATATCCATTTAAAGCAGGCTAAAGTCATAGCGGCCTGAATGCCGCTACCCTTTCGGTAAAATGGTGTCTTTTCTCCATCATCGATAAAGAAATCAAATTTCGACAAGGCACGTTTGAATGATCTCTCTGGCAGTTCAAACTCACACTTTATATCATCCAATCCGACCTTCGACAAACCATCCGATATTGCTGAAGAGACACTTGATAGTGCTCGTGTTACTTTTTCATTCTGATCCTTTAAGATAATGCCAATGTAGTCACGTAAGTGAGGAAGAAGAAAATCCTCGTATAGTTTTGCGGCACTTTTTTCTGAAGGAACATATTTGCAAGTAAATTTACGCAAAAATTCATGCACCAGCTCGTCTTGTAGTCTGCGATAAACATCTCGACTTGCTTCTTTCACCTTGTCATTAGTAAAAAATCTGTATGATGGGTTGCCTATAGCAGAGAAATTTAAATATAGAGTAACGTAGCCGTTATTTATTTCTTTGTCGTCTTCAAATAAGTCGGTAATTGCAGAATATTTTTCTAAGAATTGCCCGTCGTTCTTTTGATTGCATAAAAAAGAAATTGCGATGCTTGTCTGTCCTCCTGACATTCCAAAAGGAAGATCATTCTCGATGGAATAGGTATTGCTTCGAAAAGCCTCAAAAAATAAAAATATGGCTTTCAAAAAATTTGTTTTTCCAGAATTATTGGGGCCAAGAATTGTTAAATAATTTGCAAAATCAACTGTAATTTCCGATTTGATGCTTCTGTAGTTCTTTATTCTTACCTTTTCCACTCTCATTTTTCTTGCGCCCAATTATTGTAAAATATTCACTAGAATGCTGGTTTTGTTGGAGTTAATAGTAATCTTAAATATTGGAAGATCTTTCGTATTTCCCAACCTAAACACACTTCCCAAGGACTTTCAGGTATTAGGCTAGTCCCATAGGTTTATACGCAACTCTCAGCCAAATCCATCGCGTAGCGCGTAGCGTTTCCGCCTTCATAAGTGCTGATGCTTGGCGCTTACGAAATAAAATTTGGTTGAACGTGCACAGTGGCTAGATTGCCGTATAGTTGCGGGATAGCCAGTCACTGTTGCGCTCTCCACAGGCATGTCGCTGCGTAGCTGGCTGCAACAGTCCATGCCCAGAGTAATTTATTAGCCGAATGGTCTTGCTCTAAGGTCTGCTCGCGCAGTCGGATATTGATTGACCCGTTTGTTGGCGTCTCCTTCTGACCTTACACGATTCAACGGAGTAATTTGACCTGGCGGGTTTGCAGCCGCCTCAGACGATGATATTTACAAATGGACCATCGTCGCCCGGGTATAGTGTAAAATATTTTGGCCATGTCATGGGGCGTTGCTTCCACTTGGCGGTGGAAGGTGTGTGATAGTTGAAAATCAGCTCAGCGTTCTTTACCGAGCCGACAAGCCTTGCAATCAACGCCTGATCCGGATGTGCGTGTATTTTGCTATTCGTGCTGATGGCAAAACGACTGCATGAGAGTTGGTCGAGCATTGCCGTTGACGTGTTCGACTGGCTACCGTGGTGCGAGATTTTCAACAGATCGACGACTAGTTTTTGTCCGGGCCAGCGCTCTGTCAGCGAAGTTCTGATCACTTCGGCATGGGCGTCGCCGCTCAATAGGACCTGCTTGTGCTGGAACTGCAGCAGCAGGGCAATGCTGCTTGCGTTCGATACAGATGCATCCGTTGGAGATCGCTTATCAACCAGACTAAGAAACGATGGAGGTGGCCAGCTGTCGTTGCGGCCGAGTCTGTCCCGTGACGTTGAGTCGCCGCCGCTTGCTACCACTTTTGGCCATTGTTTTGCGAGCGCAGATAGCTCCTTTGCTGTGGGGGATAGGACCCAGACCATCATTCCGTCGGGCAGGCAAATACCATCGCCGTTCAGGACAGTAACCGCTTGGCCACCGAACGCCAAGTTCCAAGGCAGGTGGTTGCGCTCAATGAGGTCGGATAGTGCATCACCGTGGTGTGGTCCTAGCATATCGCGGGGCAATAGGTGTTTGTGCCCATTGAACCAGATGTCATTGATATGCAGCCAAGCTGGTCGCTGTTTCAGTAACGCGATAATTCCGCCAATATGATCGAAGTCGTAATGAGTAACAACTAATGCCTCCAGCACCAGTACTCCGTCTACTCGCGCCGCTGCCAGTACTTCCAGCAGACTCGGCAGTGCAATCGCAGGCCCGCCATCCACAAGGATATGACGAACTGGGCTGTGGCCGTAGCTCATGAGGATAGCGTCGCCGTGTTCGACCTGAATCAGCTTTGCCTGAAACAAGTCGCTCATGTAGGTGGTTCCCCGAGATAGGCGTCCGCATCCCCGAACGCAATCAATACCATACCCAAGGCATTATCTTTCGCCAGGAATTCGCGTCGCAGGCGGGTGATCAATTCTCCGATCGTGATCGGTGTGTTGGAAATCGATGCGGCCATCAATTGGGCTGTGAGATCGGCGGCTGCGATATTCGCATAGCGGCCCAAGACACTGGTGAGCGCGGCAATCACCACCTTGGCTCCCTCGCGTAACAATCTGGCGGGCAAGCTGGAATTTGCTGTGAGGCCGATGGCTGTATTGCAGCCAATCGCAACCACGATTGGACCAGCGTCGCCAACATATGGCCGCTGCAGTGAGCCCAGCGCGAGCTTGTCGTCATTGCCAATATAGAGGTGATCATTCTCGAAGTGCGGCAAGAGAACCAGCAACTTTGGCTTGACGGAAGCAATAGTGTGAGTCCAATCCTGCCATTTGTATTTACGGTGTCCGTTGAATAGTACTTCGATATCCGCAGTGCGAGTTGGTGTAAACGGCGATTGAACTTCACTGTCATCGAATTCATCAGCCCGGTCTGAGGCGGCGAACAACGCGCGGCGTAGATCTGTGAAGTGATTTCGCCCCTTGAGGTCGCCAGCTTGCCGCAGCCATAAGGTTCTGTCCATGGTCTTGTCCCAGGTCTGCCGCTCGATCACAGCGGTGACGCCGAGAAACCCCATTGGGCATAGGTGCTGGCGCGCTGCTCTAATAGGACAATTTTCGATAGCAGCCCCTGAAGTTAGGCAACCCGAGCGCTGATCGCACAATCCAGCATCCTCGTTAGGTGGAAGGTTGCCGTCGTAGAGATACTCGACCGGGAAATGTACGTTGGATGGCGTGGTCAACTGTACTCTGGTGATTGTGGTTGGCCATTCCGGGGCCAAGTCTCGCAATTCATCCATTAGGATCTTGCCGTAATTGGCCAGATTGAACAGTGATGAGCTGAAAACACTGGTGGGCTCGAGGCAGTCTCTGAGAGTTGACCGCAGTTGCTCGCGTGTTGCACCGATGTCCCGTACGTCCAGCTCTGCGAGGCGGATGCCTTTGCTAGTCAGAACGGTTGCGCTCGGCATGTTGCCGAGACTATTGTTGACGAGTAGGGAAACATCGAATCCTTGCTTATGGTGCTCAAGGGGAGAATTGAAAACTTCGACAAAAAACTGAATGGGTTCACCAGGGGCGCCTTGCAGCCGGGCGGTCTGCAAGACGCAGGCGCCATCGCACACCAGAAAACGTATGTCAATTGCATGACCAAGTGCTACTTTATAGGTGAAAACCACCGGCGTCGAAGGGCCGCTGCGAGGCAGCAATAAGGGGGCTGAGCGCGGTGCGGTCCCTAGCTCAGTTAGATGCACCTGCAAAGCTTTCTGATTGTCTTGCCACGTGAGGCTTTGTTCTGGAAAAGCGGGGGTGCCGAATTTCAGTGGTGACATGGGCTGAATTCTGATTTGAATTTCAATGCTTCCAAGCAGCGGGAACGCACTCACAGATTCTCCATTGTGTTCTATCACCGCATCCATGACGCGAACGATAGGCGGTGGCGCCTCCATTCGCATCCCTGCAATTTCCAGGTTGGGTGGCGGCAGCATCCGGCGTCGCATTGCGGGTCTTCCCACCTCAGCTGAATGCACTGCTGCAGGAGCCTTCCGCCGTTCATTGCGTTCCCTTTCGCGGGGCGGACGAGGAAAGAAAGTACGCGCAGACTGCACCATGAATATCTGGGTTGACGCCAGAAAAACTGCCTCCATTGAGACTTCTTGGTTAGCGTCACCTAAGGCCAAATCAAGCGCTTTCTGCGCCGCTATTCGGCTACCGAAGACCTGCAGCCAGCGGTCGATGTTGGGTTGACCCGCTGGCAGAAATATTGCGCATTGTGCGCCGGTGGCCGTGCGTATCGTGTCGAGGTACGGCAACAGCGCCTCGCGCGAGGTATCGACGATGATTAGTAGTTCGGTAGAAAACCGGTGCCGTAGGAGATCATCCAGAGTGGCCACGGCGATCGTGGCGGGCTGCTCTGGAGGCCCCCAACTCCCGCCTTGTAACGAATTGACCAGTGACGCTGCGGACTGCCGCATGTTCGGCGTGGAGGCAACACTGGCACCTTCGCGGGTGGATTCTTGCGTACGGCGGGGCCGACGATCGGTAGGCCATTCGACGAAGATTCGCTCACGATCAAAGGCTCGGCCCAAGTCATCACAAATCTCATGGATGGAGAGTGGGCCTCCCCACGCATATACTGCGCGCTGGACTTTGAGACGCAAGTCGCCTTGGCGACGGGCGATCATCACTCGGAAAGCCTCGGCGATAGCCAGCGCGGTATTCACATCCAGCCATTGCGATGCATCTAACGCTGCAGGATCGCCACCCCATTCGGCGATGCCTGACGGCGCGACAGCGGCAAGCATGAAGGTGGATGCTGCACCTGGGTGATGCCACCAAGTCCAGTCTCCGCGTGCCAATAATATCCCTAGGCCTGCCCGGATCCTTGAGGCCTCCTCTGAATACTCGCCCAACCACTCCTTGTCGCCAATCAGCATTCATCACCCGGTATATTATGACTGTTGGTATGTTATCACCGGCCCAAAATTTATTTTCAGAAATTTTGATTGTGCATTTTAAAATGATGCCTGCGAGTGGAACGGGAGACCCTGTGCGCCCTGGCGTAGCCATTTCCGGTACGCGGGGCTGTTACAAAGAGTGAGTTTTGTGATTCGGCAAGATGATAAGCTTACCTGCTTACGAACCTTTTGGCATTTCTACGAGCTGCGCGCGTGGGAATGCTTGCACAGCATGACCCTCAAACACATGGCTTGGCTCAAGAGATCCCCGGATACGCTTAAGACGGTGGACGGCACGGATGTAAGTGTTTTTGAGCTGGATATCGACAATTCTGATGGGGCCGTCCTTTCGGAATGGGCAGCGCATTTCCGCAGGCACTACTGTATCGACAGCAAAATAGACCGTCTCAGGCAGGGAACGGGTAAGTCCCGCGATCAATATCTTACGGACATGGTATTCCCGGACAAGTCTGATGATTTCGGTCCGGCAACTCGTTCCGGAGACTTCGCGGAAATCCTCGTCGCGGACCTTCTGGAAAGCCAGTTTGGCTTCTGGACTCCGCGTACACGCTACGATGATAAGCTCGTGCGAAACGAATCTCCAAAGGGTACCGACGTGCTCGGGTTTCGGTTCGCTGGCAAGGGGCCTGCTTTTCCTTCTAGGCAAGACGTGCTCGTTTCCTTCGAGTCTAAGGCGCAGCTCAGCAAGGGGAAAGTGAAAGCCAAGCTCCAAGAGGCGGTCGTCGATTCGGCCAAGGACGCCTTGCGTATTTCCGAGTCGCTTAACGCCACGAAACGCCGCCTTATTGACCGGGGCGACGACGACGGGGCGGATAAAGTCGAACGGTTCCAAGAGGGGCTGCAGGTCCCGTACCTCCGAATGTCTGGGGCTGCTGCAGTATTCTGTACCAGCGTGTACAACCCGGCCTTCGTTTCCAAGACGACGGACTGTTCGGGGCACGAGAACGTCACCAACCTGATGCTCGTCGTTGTCCATTCGGAAATGCTCATGAAATTCGTTCATGCCCTTTACCAGAGGGCTGCGACCGACGCATTGCTGCACGGGAATTCTGCAAATGAAGGCTAGTACGCGCGCTAGGTTCGCGGCTGCGATCACCCTTTCCAAAGGCAAGATGTATGAGTACGGGGTACCGGAGGACGACCATATCGAGCTTCCCGTCGGGCTGGACTTGGAGATGCAATTCCCACTTGCGGTCGGAACAGTAGGCGACTTCGCTTCGGAAGTAGTAGCAGCCTCCCTCGGAGCGGAAACCGGGAGGTCGACTTCGCGCGGAGAAGTTGTTTTTTCCGCTCAGGTTCTGCAGGCATTCGACGATTCGTTCCTCAACGAGGGGCTGTCGTTCGATCTCCGCCTGCTTTCCGCAGCGGCCTTCTACCTTGGCGACGTTCCAGGGAATGCAGCAGTTCAGATCTCGAAGTTGAGGGGGCTAATTGACGAGCGAGGCGGCGATTTGGCCGAAGTCCTCACCGTAGCGCTGGACAAGCCATGGGAGCCGACGCTCGCTACATTTTCTATGAATCGCGGCACTGCTGTCTTAGCGGCGCTCGGTGAGCATTTCAAGCAAGGCGGTACTGCTGACCGTGCAACCATCGCTATCAGGAACCTGCGCAAGTGGGCCTACGGGGCCGGATCGTCGCATGATCTCCTTATGGCTGACCTGCTCGGGGCCGTGAGCGCGACGCGCATCTCGAATTCCGGTTGGACCTTGTTGCCACATTACAGCGGGCTGCCTGCGGAATACTGGGCCTCGTACCTGTCGCGCGCTGGCTCGATCAAGGAAATGTGGCCATCACAGCGCATGCTGGGTGAGGCCGGACTTTATCGCGGGCTTTCCGGCGTGGTCCAGATGCCGACGAGTTCAGGAAAGTCCCGTGCTACCGAGCTCGTGATTCGCTCGGCTTTCCTGTCGGGGCGCACTCGGCTTGCCTTGATTGTTGCGCCATTTCGTGCCCTTTGCCAGGAAATCGCGGGAGACCTGGCCAAGGCTTTCAGGGACGACGGCTACGAAGTGAACCAGCCAAGCGACGCGCTTCAGGCGGACGTGGCCACGAACGTTTTCGGGGTGCTGCCGGAATCGAAACCTAGGGTTGTTGTGCTTACGCCCGAGAAGCTCCTATACATGTTGCGGCAGGATCCGGACATTGTTCAAGAAGCTGGGCTTGTGGTCTATGACGAAGGACATCAATTCGATACGGGCATTCGTGGGGTGACATACGAGCTGTTGCTGACATCGATCAAGAGGGCGCTCCCTGCCGGAGCCCAGAGCGTGTTGATCTCAGCCGTCATCCAAAACGCCTCCGCAATCTCAGCATGGCTCTTGGGTGATGGTTCCCTAGTCGTTTCGGACCAGTCCCTACAGGCAAGGCGCTTGGTAGCGTTCGCGAGCTTCCCTGCGGGCATGGACGGCCAACTGGGGTTTAACCTAACGAGTTCGGAAGAGCAGGAGTTCTTTGTGCCGCGTGTAATCGTGCGAGAAAAGCAGCCCAGGACGCGCAAGGAAACGAAGGACAGATTCTTCCCGGCCGACGAGAGCGGCTCCACCGCGCTGTATTTGGCGCTGCGCTTGGTTGGAAACGGCGGCGTCGCCATTTTTGCCGGCAGGAAGGCGTCGGCCGCCAAGATCGTCCGCGACGCTGTAAAGGAGGCATTCGGACGAGGTATCTCGCTCGATCCGCCTTCCTCGTCCAGCAACCCGGAAGAGCTCCGACGTTTCGCTTGCCTATATGGCGAAAATTTCGGGGAGGACTCTTACCTTACGAAGGCCGCAGCGCTCGGAATTTTCGCTCACCATGGGAATACGCCGCAGGGGATCCGCCTCGCGGTCGAGCATGCGATGCGGCAGCGCCTCATCCGCCTCATCGTCTGTACGTCCACGCTTGCGCAAGGGGTGAACCTGCCCATTCGGTACTTGCTCGTCACCAGCTCTATGCAGGGGAGGGAATCCATTAGAGCGAGGGACTTCCACAATCTCATGGGGAGGGCGGGGCGCGCCGGAATGTATGGAGAAGGCACGGTCATCTTTACTGACCGCCGGCTATACGATGGCCGCCGCGCGAATTCCCGTCGGTGGAGCGATTCTGTGCAACTGGTAAATCCGACCGGGGCCGGGCCTACCGGTAGCACGCTTCTGTCCCTGTTCGACCCTTTGCGAAACGAAATGCGAACGAAGGTTCTCGGAACGCCAAGCCCAGCCAATATAGCGGGCCGCATCGTCGACGGCTGGGACGAGCTGTACAAGGCGGTAGGGACAATATCGACCAAGCTCCGGAGCAGCGGCTTTTCGCCCGGTTCGTTGCGGGAACAAATCTGGGGCAAGAAAGAGATCGTCGAGGCGGTGGAAAGCTTCCTGATGACGTACCGTGGCGACCTGAGTTCCGAAGCTTTCGTTGCCGGAGCCCGTGGCTTGGCTGGCGAGACGCTGGCGCATTCCATTGCCGATGCGGCACAGCGCGAGATGCTTGGCGACATCTTCGAGACTGTGGCGCGGCGGATCGAAAAGCTGGTTCCGGAGCCCGAAACGCAGAGCCGTTTCGGACGCACGCTTTTGGGAATCGACAAGTCTCTAGAAGTCGACGCTTGGGTTAGGGCCAACTTGCAAACGCTTGAAGGTGTGGGCTCTGACGGCGCGTTGTTCGAAGAGCTATGGCCGTTCTTGCTCGACCTGTCCGCAGAAAAGCGGCTGAACGACACGGAGCCTGCGGCTGCGGTGCGTGCTTTGGCGGACGGCTGGCTTGCCGGCGACTCCTTCGCCGTACTGCTTGGGGCGCTTGAGGCTGCCGGGGGAACATATCCGTACGGGGAAAAGAGGCGGCGCTTCGACATCGACCAAGTGGTGGGACTGTGCGAGCAGACTTTCGGCTTCGGATTTTCCTTGCTGATTTCTGCTGTGAAGGAGTCATTCGCCTCGCTTGCCGTCGAGCAGGAGGCCGTGTTGTTTGGTAAGTATGCTGATACTCTGCAGAAGCGGCTGAAATACGGGCTTCCCAATCCAGAATGTGTGGCCTACTTCGAATCCGGATATGCGGACAGGGTAGTCGCGCAGGCACTTGCCGACGGGATTTGGCGGGAGCTCGCTGTAACGACTAGCGACGTTCGTCGATTCGCGGAGAAATATTCTAAAGATTTTGACGAAGTACTGGATGACTTCCCGTCTTATTTTTCGGAAGTGTCCAAAAACAGATAAAGACTATAAGTGCAGTTAACGCCTGTTACGCCGGTCACCGCGCCCGTTCTGCCTCCGGCGCGACAAGCACGATATTCATTCTGGAGGAGTAGACGCCATTAGTCACGATGACGCACTGGTGCGACATGATGGAGAAAAATCGGTTGGGTAGGTCAAAAAGTAGGTTAATTTGTAAGTCATTGATTTTATTGACATTCAAACGGCCTGCAAAGCCGTCTAGGTCGGTTCGACTCCGATCCTCGCCTCCAAAACATCAAGGGTTTGCTGCCGTGCGCGGCAAATTGGATTAAGAAAATCGCCGCGTTGACGGCGATTTTTTATTTCTGCATAGATGTGTCTTCCGTTTTGGCCCTTTTTGCGCTGAACTGTACTTTATCTTTGTACATCATTCCGGCGACGTCAAGCTCAGCCATGACTAAGCTACTCTGAAACTCGCTGATGAACACAGCACGCCGGGGATTTGTTCTACTGCGCCCGCGTGATCTCAACTCGGTCGGACTGCACAGTGTCGCGCTGACGCGACTGGTAGACAGGGCCAACTCATCCGGGTCGGGCACGGCCTGTACGCTCGCCCTGACCGCGCCGTTTTCTGAGCATGGCACGCTGGCCGAGCTGGCGCGTAGACACCCGATCGTCATCGTCTGCCGATTGTCGGCCCTGAGCGTGCACGGGCTCCCACGGCGTCGCCATTCGAAGTTCGGCTTGCGATCCCTAACAAGGCGCGAACGCCAACGATGGATTACACGCAACTGCGCATCACACGCTTTTCTGGCCCTGCGCTGACCCAGGGCATTGAAGAATGCCAGTTCGAGGGCGTGCTCGTTCGCGTCACTTATGTTGCGCGCACTGTGGCCGACTATTTTAAGTTCTGTAACAAGATCGGGCTAGATGTGGCAATGGAGGCGCTTCGGGAAGCTGGGCTGGCCGAACGCGTAAGCATGGACGAACTCTGGCACTACGCCAACCTCTGCCCTCCGGACACGCTGTCGGACGGGAAGTCTGCTCTGCCTTCACGGCTGAAGGAAATCTCTCAGCCTTCCTAGTTGAGTTAGCTTGGAGGGTGCGCTGAGGCCAATGCCTGAATTACTGCTATCAGCGCAAAAAAAATCACTCCCGACCGTGTTTTTCGATTGGTCCGAGTGCATTTAAGAAAGCGGTATTCTTTGGGGCGCGTGCGAAATCGACCTGCGAATCGCGAAAACTCTTCAACGGCTGCCCCAGCGACATTAAGCCTTTGACACGCTCTCGTCGGACGCGCTGCAAGTCAATCTCGACAGGTATCACCTCGCGGCCAATGCCGGCCTGGTGGATGACGTCTCCCGCAGGGCCTACGATCAATGAGCGGCCAGTGCCGCCATCGCCAACCCCATTGATATCGAAGAAATAGCATTGATTAACGACGGCATTGGTCCTTGCGATGGCCAATTCAACTTCCCGGTCGATCGTATCGGTCATCGTAGGATGCAGTATGACCTCGGCTCCCATCATCGCCAGTGTCCGTGTTGTTTCCGGGAACCATTTGTCGTAGCAGATAGATACGCCGAAGCGGCCGACATCGGGGACGTCGAAGACACAGAATTCGGATCCGGCATCGACGCCAGTTTCAAAAGGCTGAAACGGGAACATCTTGCGGTAGCGCGCGATGATCTGGCCCTCCGGGTTGATGACCGGGGCGGTGTTATAGATTTTCTTACCAGCCTTTTCGTAAAGCGTGCCCGGGACCAGCCAAATATCATGACGCTTCGCAAGCTCGCAGAACGCTGTCTCGGCCGTCCCGCCAATTTCCTCGGCGTGCGCCTTGCTCGCGCCGTACGCGGCCAGTTCGCTGAAAATCACCATGCGCACCGAGGGGAACCTGAGCATCAGCGCATCGACATGCTGCACCATGGTGCTGATGTTTTCCTGCGTCGAACTAACGGGCATTTGGAAGGCGGCAATTGTGAAAAATGTCATAGTTGATTCCAAGATAATGGCAAATAAATAGATCTTTTAGGGCGCTTTGTCGGCGTCGGCGAAACTGGCTGCGACCGGTTCGCGGAACGCGGCAAGGATGCAGAAATGGCGCCGCACCGGTTTTTCTTGCTGGCAGATGGTCCAGCGATTTTTCGATGACTATAGGCCAGTGCCGCTGGAGTGGCAATGCCATGGATGGAGTAGCCATGTGGGGTAGTTGACCGCTTAATGTCGTTCAACGATAGTGACATTCACCATCGCAGCTAACGTGGGCAGTGGGTTGCGATGACGGCGTTCGATCCGAAGCGGGAACGCCAACCACCGGCGCGCCGAACATCCTTGCTCAGTACTTTCTATTTTTCCTACAAGTGGGCCATGACAATCGAACCGCCCCTGCGACCCGATGGTCGCCCTGCTGCCACTGATTTTATCCCTGCCTTATCGGTTCCATCGCAACCGGAGCCCGCGATGCGATGCGCGCCAGCTTGGCGGAAGTTGGGTCAGTTCGACTATATGCTCGACGCGGCACGCCAGGCCTCACGCTTGCAACCGGAGCACCATGGCGCTCGCCTGCGCATGGTGGAGTGTTTGATCTATTGTTCCGAAACCGGTCTCGCCGTCGAGGAGTTGGAAACGCTGGAGTCAACACCGGTCTCGCCGGAGACCCTGCAGGCTATAGCGCAGCTGTACCAGCGCTGCGGCCGCTTCACCGATGCTGCGCGCTGTTACGAAAAGGCCGTCGCGTTGCGGCCTCGCTGCGCCCCATATTTGTTTAACCTCGCATCCCACTGCCTTGCCTTGGGAGAGCGCCAGCGGGCGGAGGCGTTGTTTGGCGCTGTTATCGAACATGACCCCGAAAACACCGCTGCTTGGCTGAATCGATCGCAGCTGCGCAGGGCGACGCAGGCCAGCAACAATACATCAGGAATGATCGCCTTGCTGTCGCGCCTTTCCCCGGGGGACAAAGCGCGAATTCCGCTCTACTACGCGCTGGCAAAGGAATTCGACGACATGGGTGACCACGAGGAGTCATTCGCGTTTCTGGAGCGCGGTGCGCAAGCATGCAGAGGGGGGCTTTCCTATCGGGTCGAGAGCGATATCGCCGCCATTGATCAGACAAAAATGAGCTTCGGCGCCCGGACCTTGGCAAGTGCGACCGATCCTGATCCCGACGAGTCCAGCACCTTTGTCGTTGGCTTGCCGCGCAGCGGAGCAACGCAGGTGGAACGGATATTGGCTTCCCATAGTGAAGTTGGTAGCCTTGGCGAAGTCGATAATTTCGCATTCTCCCTGATGAAACTCGCGGCGGGCCCGGGCAGCAAGCTTGATCTGATCGCACGCTCCGCCACGCTGCCTTTCGCAAAGCTTGGGCAACTCTATCGCAACAGTACCGCCACCCTGTGCGAGCGGCGCCGGGTGATAAACAAGAGGCCGGAGAACTATCTTCACCTCGGCCTGATCCGTCTGGCCTTGCCGGGCGCACGCATTTTTCACCTGCGGCGGCATCCACTCGATAGCTGCTTCGAGATGTACAGGACACTATTTCGCATGGGCTATCCATTTTCATATAGTCTCGCAGACTTAGGCCGCTATTACGTCGCCTATCATAGGCTGATGGCGCACTGGCGCGAAGTCATGCCCGACGGATTCCATGACCTCAATTTCCAGGTTATGGTTCAGTCACAGGAAGCGATCATCAGGGACCTTGTTGCCCATTGCGGGCTGAGTTGGGAGGATGCATGCTTGGACTTTGATAGCAATGCAAGTCCCTCTGTGCATCCCGGCACGGCCCAGGCAGGATATTTTCGCCACCCGGCATCCGCTCAGCGCTGGCGCAAATATTCCAGGCAGCTTGAACCACTGGCCGACTTCCTTACCGCGAACGGCATCGACTGCACTTGATCACGTCGTCCACTGCGGTCGCGGCCAACGGCCGCACTTGGTGATGCCTAAGGGTCACTGCCCCAGATTGCCCGCGATAATCGCAGCCAGGGTGGCAAAGGCAGGCGCCATTTCTGGCTCGTCGACACACGCGTAGCCGAGAACAAGGCCCGGCTGGGCTGACGCTGGATCGTGGAAGTAGTTCGACAGCGGGCGTACGACAATTCCCGCCGCCAGCGCATCCTGGGCGATGGAGCGGTCGTTCGCATGCGGCGGCAACAGCAAGGTCAGGTGCAGGCCAGCTTCGCTGCCGGCGACTTCCAGTCCAAGTTCTGAGCCGGTCGCATCGATCTCCTGGCGCAGTACGTCAAGCCGGCTGCCATAAAGCAAACGCATGCGCCTGATGTGCGCTTCGAAATGTCCCTGCACCATGAACTGGTGCATGGTTGCCTGCAGCGGCGTCTGGCCGGAGCGGTACAGTTCTTCCATGCCGGTAATGAACGGAGCGGCCAGCTGCGCAGGCAGCACGAGGTAACCCAGTCTCAGTCCGGGAAACATGGTCTTGCTGAACGTGCCCATGTACAGCACACGTTCGTGCTGGTCCATTCCCTGAAGACTTGGCAAAGGTCGCCCGGCATAGCGAAACTCGCTATCGTAGTCATCTTCGATGATCCAGCAGCCGTGCTCGCGCGCATAGGCCAGCAGCATCGTGCGGCGCGCCAGGCTCATGACCATTCCCATCGGATATTGATGAGACGGCGTGACGAAAATAAAGCGTGGCACGCACTGCTTGTCCTCCTCTGTGGGTGCGATTCCTTCGGCGTCGACTCGGATCGGGCGTATCTTCAGCCCCGATGCCGCCAGCAGATTCCGGGCACCCCAATAGCAAGGGTCTTCCACCCACACCAGATCGCCAGGATCGCTGAGCACGCGCATGCACAGGTCCATTGACTGATGGATGCCGCTGGTAATGACGACCTGACTCGATTCGCACGTTACCGAGCGCGACACGCCCAGATATTCCGCCAACGCCTGGCGTAGCGGCAGGTGCCCGCCACCCCCGCCGTAGACCAGGGAGGAAGCCGGCGGCTTGCGCCAGATTTTGCTTTGCAGGGAATTCCATATCTGGTAGGGGAAGTGGCGTACATCGGGCACGCCCGGCACAAAGGCGCCCCATTGCTGGGCGCCTGCGCCGGCCCTGGCGATCAGGGATTTTCCGCGCTCCGACAGCATGGCGGGGGCGGCCGTGCCGCTGCGCGCCGGTCTGGCCGACGGCAGGGAAATTGGCTCCGGAACGCTGTGCGCGACAAAGGTTCCGCTGTTCGGGCGTGCTTCGAGATACCCCTCCGCGAGCAGCTGTTGATAGGCAAACAGCACTGTGTTGCGCGACGCGGCCAATTGCAGTGCCAGGTCCCGGCTGGAAGGCAGGCGCGTACCGCCCGCGAGCGCGCCGTCGAGAATGGCCTGACGCAGCAGGCGATAAATTTGGCGATTGCGGGGGACCCCTGAGCGCTGTTCCAGGTGCTGCAACAAGTAGTCTGAGATGTTAGCGGTGCGCACGGAATATTCTGTTGAGAGTGTCCGATATTGTACTGTGCGATGGTAAAGTGGTTCCATCAGAAATTGGGAATTGGCACTTTTTTTTCGTGTCGAAGCGGGCGAACATGGCGTCGCTCGATCAACTACACGGAAACAAAATGAACTTGAATACTGATTGGAACCAACGTCGCATGCAAAGCACCCCGCGTGGTGTAGGCGTGATGTGCAACTTCTATGCGGAACGTGCGCGCAATGCGGAACTGTGGGACGTCGAGGGCCGCCGCTATATCGATTTCGCGGCCGGCATCGCGGTGCTCAATACCGGCCATTGTCACCCGCGTATCCAAAATGCCGTAGCCAGCCAAATGGCCCGTTTCGGTCATACCGCGTATCAGATCGTGCCGTACGGATCCTATGTGGAGCTGGCTGAAAAAATCGCCACGCTGACACCCGGCGACTTCCCGAAGAAGACCGCCTTTTTCACCACCGGCGCCGAAGCCGTGGAGAATGCAATCAAGATCGCACGCGCCGCCACGGGCCGCAGCGCTGTGATAGCGTTTGGTGGCGGTTTTCATGGACGCACGATGATGGGCATGGCCCTGACCGGCAAGGTCGATCCCTACAAGATTGGGTTCGGGCCGTTTCCAGGCGAGGTTTACCACGCTCTTTTCCCCAGCGCACTCCACGGCGTGTCCGTCGAGCAGGCCCTGCAGTCGATACAAACTCTGTTCAAAGCCGATGTCGACCCCCGCCGGGTCGCCGCGATCATTATCGAACCGGTGCAAGGCGAGGGCGGCTTCAATGTGGTTCCACCGGAATTCATGCGCGCGCTGCGCGCGCTGTGTGACGCGCACGGCATCCTGCTGATCGCCGATGAAATACAAACCGGTTTTGCGCGCACCGGACAAATGTTTGCGATGGACCACTACGACGTGGTTCCCGACCTCATGACGATGGCCAAGAGCTTGGCCGGGGGACTGCCGTTGTCGGCAGTTTGTGGACGCGCCGATGTGATGGATGCACCGGCGCCGGGTGGCTTGGGCGGAACCTATGCGGGCAATCCGCTGGCTGTGGCTGCCGCTCATGCGGTCCTGGACATCATTGCCGATGAGCGCTTGTGCTCGCGGGCCGAAGAACTCGGCCGGCGCTTGCGTGCCAAGGTCGAACTTGCCCGGGCCGCCGTGCCCGAGATTGCCGATGTTCGCGGTCTGGGCTCGATGGTCGCCATCGAATTCCAGGACCCCGCCACCGGACGCCCGAACCAGGAATTCACGAAGAAGGTACAGGCTCACGCGTTGCAGAACGGCTTGCTCTTGCTCAGCTGTGGGCAGTACGGCCAGGCGATCCGCTTCCTGTTCCCTTTGACCATCGAAGACCACGTTATGGCGGAAGCGCTGGAAATTCTCGACGCGGCCTTGCGCGCGTGAGCGGAGAGAGGAAATGAGTGTGCTGACTTTGAAAGACAATTCCCTATTTAAGCAACAGGCCTACGTCGGTGGTGCGTGGGTGGACGCTGATTCAGGCGAACGGACGCCGGTTTACAACCCGGCCAACGGCGCCCTGCTGGGCTACGTGCCGCGCATGGGGGCCGAGGAAACCCGGCGTGCGATCGCGGCGGCGGCCGTGGCGCTGGCCGACTGGCGCAAAGTCCTGCCCAAGGACCGGGCCGCCTGCCTGAAGCGCTGGCATGCCTTGATGGTCGATAACGCGGACGACCTGGCGTCCATCATGACTGCCGAGCAAGGCAAGCCGCTGGCGGAGGCGCGTGGCGAGATCGGCTACGCGGCATCGTTTGTCGAATGGTTCGCGGAAGAGGCAAAACGCATTAATGGCGACATTCTTGCCAGTCCGGCGCAGGGACGGCGACTGCTGGTCACGCGCGAGCCGGTTGGCGTATGCGCCGCCATCACGCCGTGGAATTTCCCGTCGGCCATGATCACCCGCAAGGCCGCGCCGGCTTTGGCGGCTGGCTGCAGCATGGTCCTCAAACCGGCTGAGCTGACACCGTTTTCTGCACTGGCGCTGGCCGAGTTGGCAAGCCGGGCCGGTATTCCAGCGGGCGTGTTCAACGTGGTCACCGGCAACGCGCCGGCCATAGGCGCCGAACTGACAGGCAATCCGGACGTTCGAAAGCTCAGCTTTACCGGCTCGACCAACATCGGCCGCATGCTGATGAAGCAATCGGCCGACAGTGTCAAGAAACTGTCGCTGGAGCTTGGCGGGAACGCGCCGTTCATCGTCTTCGGCGATGCTGATCTGGATGCTGCGGTCGAAGGGGCCATTGCCGCCAAATTCCGCAATGCCGGACAGACCTGCGTGTGTCCGAACCGCCTGTATGTCCACGACTCGGTCTACACGGCTTTCAGCGAAAAACTGGCGGCGGCAGTGGAGCGTTTGCGGGTTGGAAATGGCACGGTGCCAGGTGTAGAGCAGGGCCCTCTGATCAATGAGGCCGCCATTCTCAAAGTCGAAAGCCACATCGCCGATGCGCTCTCAAAAGGCGCCACCGTACTCACAGGGGGCCGCCGCCATGTTTTGGGCGGCACGTTCTTCCAGCCGACGGTACTGGCGAACGTCGACCAGTCGATGCTGGTGGCCAGCGAAGAGACGTTCGGTCCACTTGCGCCGCTGTTCCGTTTCCATACCGATGACGAAGTCGTCGGCATGGCCAACGATACCGAGTTCGGCCTCGCGTCGTACTTTTACACGCGCGATATCGCCCGTGTGTGGCAAGTCGCCGAGCGGCTCGAATACGGCATGGTGGGCATCAATACGGGGCTGATCTCGAACGAAGTCGCGCCGTTTGGCGGTGTGAAACAGTCCGGCCTGGGGCGCGAGGGATCCAAGTACGGTATGGATGAATACATGGTGATGAAGTACATGTGCCTCGCGGGAACCTAGCGCGTTTTGCAGTGAAAAGGAAAGCCGTTTGAACATTCAGACGGCTTTTTCGCCGTGCATTTAACAAGGAAAGCAGCCAATGAGAGTTGGAGAAAGACGGCAGGACCAAATAACGTCGAGCGCGGTCACGGAAGCGCTCCGTGTTCAAAAGAAGCGGGGATTCGAAGCTGCGTTCAATGACCTGCTGCGACAGGGGGTGGCGCCTTCGCTTGCGCGCGAAGTCTTGATTGCAGGACGCGAGCGCCGATTGGAAGAACGGCGCGTCGCGGTGGCTGACGGCGAAGTACGGCGCATCGTTCGCGCTAAGGCGGGATGACACCGCGACGCCGGAGTGGTCGAGTGCCATGCGCCCGATGCGTCGCGTCGGGCGTCGTGGATCTGGACTATTCAACCTTTAGCGGCAGATGCTGCGGATCTTGTTCAGTTCAATGACCGTATTCTTGAACGAGTACTCGTGGTTGTCGCTGACGAAGTAGTACACCATATCGTTGGGCAGCAAGACGAGGCCGATGCCGCCGAAGCCGGACATGTAGGGAACCCACTTCGCATTGGGGCAGATAGGCGCGCTGGAATCCGCGCTGCCCGCGTCCCACGCCCAGAACCCGTGCTGATACTTGAAACTAGCGCGGCCGGCGGACAGGCCGTGGTTGCCGGTTCTCTGCATGGCCTCGTTGTAGAGGGTGCTGTCGAGCATTTGTACTCCGCCGATCGATGCGTTGTTTTTGTTTAGGAATTCCCCGATCTTGACCATGTCGTCGTGGTGAAAAGTGAGGCCGTAGCCGGTGAGAGGATAGGCGACGCTGTCGTCGGTGCGGGTCGAGGTCCAGGTGGCGGGGCTCATTTTCAGCGGCTTCCACAGCTCGTCCACCAGCATGTCGCGGTAGTAGTCTTTGGTGTCGCCTTCCTGTTGCTTGTAGATCGTGTTGAGCGCGCTGCCGAGCAAGAAGGTGTCGGAGGTACGGTAGACCCAGGTTGTGCCTGGTGCGGCCTTCCGTGAATAGCCACAGGCATGCGCGGCCTTCTGCCTGTACGAATGAACGCTGAAGAAGTCACGCTCCACCTTGTCTGATCCCTCATCGACCTCATAGCCGGCATCGGCGTAATTTCCGGTTGCCATGTCCAGTGCATTCAGCAGTGTTACGTCACGCCACTGGTCGCCCGAACACAGTCCTACGGTCGCTTGCAGGGTCATCGCGCTCTGCGCCCCTTCGTACTTCTTTTCAATCCGCATCAGGCCTATCGCCCCGGCCACTGATTTGGCCAGCGAATAAGAGGGCAGGTCGATGACGTCGCAATACGGATAGCTACCGTAGCGTGTCGCGCAGCCACCAACGTAGTTGATGCCGTCAATGGCAACGCCCCAGAGCGTCCTGGCCGAGGGGGTTTGTTCGCTGCCGATATTGGCCGGCACGACGCCGGAGGCGGGGAAATCGGCGGCCAGCTGCTCGATTGGCTTGGTCGGCATGCGTGCCGCGACTTCGGCCTGGTAGGCGGTGATTGTTGCGGCGGCGTTGTCGATCGTTTGCGGCGTGTAGCTGGCCGGCGCCAGGCCCCACATATTGAATTTGAAATATTGGCAGGTCTCGCCAGCGATTTGGTAGGCAACCTTGCTGACGCTGCCGTCGGACTTGAACAGAAAGCTCATCACCCCGTTGTGGGTGCAGTTCGCCCCTTTCTCCTGCAGGGAAAATGGAATCGCCGCGCGGGCGTAGCCCTGGTCGTCGGTTTCCTTCCAAACCCGGCCCGGTTCCAGAATGTAGGACCAGTTCGGATGGGAGGTGCCGATCAATCCGCGTGTGACCGGGACGATGTGGGTTCCGGTCTGGACGAACTGGAAGGAAAAGGCGGGCAGGTGGCCGGGATCCTGGTAGAAGCGGGCCACCGAGGTGCCCTGTTCGCTAAAGCTGCCGGTGGTACCGAGATTGTTCAGCGTGAGGGTGCCCTGGAACGTGTGGCCGGGGTTGGCCGCGTTGCTCGGAACGGCAAAGGCGCTATAGTCGACCAGGCTGGTGGCGCTGCCCATCAGGGTGGCATATCCCAGGTTGGCGGCGGCACGGGTGACCGCACCGGTCCCTGGCAGAGGGGCATAGGTTTCGATGTCGTCGTACTGTCCTCCGCGACCACATGCGCTCAGCGCCCCGGCCAGGCACGCGGCGGCGCACAGCGTTTTCAGCAGTTGAAGATTTGTCATAGTTTGTCTCCAGAATGGATTTTTATAGTTGTCCGTGGGCGACTCTATGCGGCAAGCGGCGCGCCCGCAATTCCATCTTCGGAGTACTTCAATCAGGGTAGGGCTGCACGGCCCATGGACCATCCGGTCCGGTGCAAATGGAGTAACCATGTCGGGTAATTGACCGCATACCGTCGTTCAACGATAGTGCAATCCGTACACAAAAATACTATCCAATGAGGAGACGCAATGAAACAGACGGCACACCCTGAACAAAAAGCCCTGGTGACAGCAATTGCCTTTGCATTCGCCAGTACCTATGCCACAGACATCTTCGCCCAGGCGCAGGAGAGCAACGACACGAAGGCAAAAGAAGAGGCGCCAGCCGTCACGGTGGTGACGGTGACGGCACAGGGCCGGCGCGAAAACATCCTCAAGATTCCCTACAATATTTCGTCGCTGAACGGCGACCAGTTGAGTGAGCGCAACATCGTGGACCAGGCGGAGATGCTGCGCGGCGTTGCCGGCGCGTCGGTGGTCGACCGTGGCGCGCGCAATTCCGGCGTGCTGAGCGGCGTGACCATACGCGGCATGAATGTCAATGGTTCGGCGCTCGGCGATTTTCAGGCATCGGCGGTGCCCACGGTGTCGACCTATGTCAACAGCACACCCTTGTTTGCGAATTTTCTTATCAAAGACGTTGACCGCGTCGAAGTGCTGCGCGGACCCCAGGGAACCCTGTACGGTTCAGGCTCGCTGGGCGGAACGGTGCGCTATATCACCCGGCGCCCCGAACTGAATTCCTTCTCGGGCAGGCTGGACGGCGTTTACAGCAAGACCGAAGGCTCGAGTGGCAGCAACTACAGCGCCGATGGGATATTCAATTTCCCCATCACCGACACCATCGCCGCACGCGTGGCCCTTGGCAAGGTCGACAATGCCGGCGTGATCGACTACCGCAACGTGTACGTCCTCGACGCCAAAGGGGAACCAGTCGCGCCGAAAGGGAAGCTTGATCCGGCGGCGTCCTACCGCGACGTAAAGGATGCCGACACCGTTGATCAAAAATACGCGCGCATATCGGTGCTGGCGAAGCCGAATGCTGGTTTCCAGGCTTTGCTCACCTACCAAACTCAAAAGGACGATGTCGGCGGACGGCGCCAGCCAACTCGCGGCAATGATGGTTTCGGAGTGCCATACGGCAAGTACGAAAACGGATCGGTCCAGCTCGAACCTTCGTCGCGCGAAGTCAGCCTGGCGGCACTGGAGATGGACCTCGACCTGGGGTTTGCGACGCTGTCGAGCGCCACTTCCCATTACGATCAGAGCGGGAAGAGTTTGTCGGAGAATACCGGGTTCTACGCCAAGAACGCGTGGCTGGCAAACTACTATTATAACTACCCCCGTCCCTTGGCCCAGGCCGACCGCCGCTATGGCGATCGTGCCTTCGTGCAGGAGCTCCGGCTGGTATCGCGAAAAGGATTGCGCTTCGATTACATCGTCGGCGCCTATCTCCAGAACCAGACCCTGGACGCTACGCAGATGAGCTATCTGGTAGGACTGAAGTCATGGGCCGACCTCGCGATACCGCGCAGCGGTGTCACCAGCGACAACGATTTCCTGTTCCAGCGCAAGCAGGAGTTCAAGGAACGCGCCGTGTTTGGCGAGTTGACCTGGCATCTGGCACCGACCTTGCGTCTCACGGGCGGCATGCGCGCGTTCAAAACGGATTTCAACAATGATTCCATGCTGGGCTCGGGCGTGATCGCGCCGGCCAATGTGCCGATCCGGACAATCAATGCCCAGAAGGATTCCGGCAATTTGTTCAAGGCCAACCTGTCTTGGGATCTTGCTCCTCAACAGATGCTTTATGCTACGGTTTCAGAGGGTTATCGCCGTGCCGGCGCGAATGCGGTTCCGCTGACCGGCACCTTTGCCGAGAGCCCTGCATGGCAGACTTTTAATCCCGATACGAATATCAACAGCGAGATCGGCATCAAGGGCGTAGAGGGAAATTTGCGCTACAACCTGTCGCTGTTCGACATTCGGTGGAAGGATATTCAGATCGATACCACCACGCCGGTTTGGGGATTTTATGTCGCGCAAAATGGCGGGAAGGCCAGCAGCAGGGGCCTTGAGCTGGAACTGAGCGGCCGGCTGACCACCGACCTGCGCTTCGGCCTGAACTACGCCCTGGTGAATGCCAAACTGACCCAGGACGTGCTGCGCGCCGACCGTCCCTCCGTCGTTAGCGCGGTCGCGGGGACGGTGTTGCCCGGCACCGCGAAACACACCCTGAGCGCCAATCTCGATCACGTAACGCCTCTCAGCAACGAGTGGTACTGGACTAATCGCATCAGCGCCTATCACCAGAGCGCCACGCAAAACTCCATATCGCAATCGCCACGGGAGAAGGCGACTTGGCCCGGTTTCTCTCAATTTGGTTTTTCGTCGACGCTGGCGGCGGAAAAATGGTCTGCTACCTTCTTTGTAAAAAACCTGACCAATAATGGAGGGGTAACCGGTGGCTTCCTGGAGTCGGCCATGGGCACCGCACCGGCCCAGAATTATTATGGCAACGGCTCCAAGGTGTTAATCTCGCAACCCCGGACCATCGGATTGTCGGCAAACTATACGTTTTAAAATCCCCGTGTCCGCTGAAAAATCACCGGCGGACACGGAAAACGCGTTTTCGACAATCACATCAGCTGGGTGAGGCTATGAGCGACGACTTTCTGAAGCAGCAGATGCAACGGCTTGATGCACTTGTATCTGCCGGCGAGCACCAGGCTGCCATCGGCCTTTGCCATCAAGTGGCGCCGTTGGCGCGGCGCTCGCTACCGGTGCAATTGGCGTTGAGTCGGGCCTGGCAGCGACTGGGCGACTTCGACTCGATGCTGGCGGCGGCCAGGCTGGCGAGCGCCCTGGAGCCGGCGTCCGCCGGCGCCCGCCTGCGTGTCGCGGAGTGCCTGATCTATTGCGTCAGGCCGGATCTGGCAGTGGCCGAACTGGCCGCGTTGGAGCAGGGCGCCGACGATCCGGATCTGTTGCAGGAGATTGCGCAGCTGTACTTGCATTGCGCGCGCCACGTGGACGCGGCGCGCTGCCACGAACGTGCCGCGCAGCTGCGGCCCGGCGTCGGCCACTACCTGTTCAACCTGGCATCGTCGTGCGTCGCGTTGGGCGATCATCAGCGTGCCGAAGCGCTGTTCGACCAGGTCATCGAGCTCGATGGCCTGGATGCGGGTGCACGGCTGAACCGATCGATGCTGCGCTCCGCCACGCTTGAGAAAAACGGCATAGCCGACATGCAGGCGCTGTTGGCGCGTCTTTCAGCGAACGACAGGTCGCAGGTGCCGCTATGCTACGCCCTAGCCAAAGAATACGAGGATGTCGGTGACGCCGAACGTTCTTTCGCCTTGGTTGAACGGGGAGCACGCGCCCGGCGCGCCATGCTTGCCTACCGCGTCGACAATGACGTGGCCGCCATTGCCGCCATCGCTGCCACTTTCGACGCCAGCCGGATGGCAAGCGCGCCGGCGCCCCGGGCGCAGGAAGCAAGTACGTTCGTGATCGGGCTGCCGCGCTCAGGCACCACCCTGGTAGAGCGGATACTCGCGTCGCACAGCGAGGTGGGCAGCCTGGGCGAGGTCAATCATTTCGCGTTCGCCGTCATGAAGTTGGCGGGAGGGCCGGGAACCAAGCTCGATCTGATCGAGCGTTCCGCCGGCGTTCCCTTCGAAGAGCTGGGGGCGCTGTACCGCGACGCGATCACCAGTCTGTGCGCCAAGCGTCGTGTTATCAACAAATTGCCCGAAAATTATCTTTACCTTGGATTGATACGGCTAGCCTTGCCCGGCGCGCGCATCATCCATCTGCGCCGCCATCCGCTGGACAGCTGCTATGCCATGTACAAGACCCTGTTTCGGATGGGCTACCCGTTTTCCTACAGCCTGGAGGATCTGGGCCGGTACTACCTGGCTTACCACAAGCTGATGGCACACTGGCGAACTGTGATGCCGGACGCGTTCCTGGATATCGACTACGAAGAACTGGTGCAATCCCAGGAAGCAACCAGCCGCCGCATGATCGATTTTTGCGGCCTGGCCTGGGAAGAGGCCTGCCTCGACTTTCACCGCAATGCAGGTCCATCGGCCACCGCCAGCGCGGCGCAGGTCCGGCGGCCGGTCTACCAGTCGTCGGTGCAGCGCTGGCGCGCTTACGCCAAACAACTCTCCCCGCTTACCACGTATCTCACTGCACATGGCATTGACTGTACCTGAAGGCATCAAAACAAAAGATATGATGACACTTAAATCCGCTTTTCACCCCGTTCCCGCCGACAGCATGATCGCCAGGATACTCCTGGCTTTCCTCGCCACTGCGGGACTGTATTACGTCACCATCATGCCGGCCCTGATTGACGGGCTCAAGGAGGGCCTGGCATTCACCAACCGCCAGGCCGGCCTGGTTGGATCGTTCAATATGTACGGCGGCGCCGCTGGCGCTTTGCTGATGGCCTTGATCGTCAAGCGCGTTCCTTGGCGCCCAGCCGCGCATGGCATGTTGCTGGCATTGATCGCCATTGACCTGGTGTCGATTTTCGTCGTGCATCCGATTGCGCTGATTGCCGTGCGCTTCGTGCATGGCGCAATAGGCGGCGCCCTGGTCGGGCTGACGTATTCGCTGTTTGCCCGCACGACCGCTCCCGACCGCACCTTTGGCGTCTTGCTGCTCGTCCAGGCTGGCATGGGCGGCCTCGGGGTCATGGTTCTGCCAATGCTGGTGCCGGCGTTCGGCACCCCGGTGCTGTTCTGGGCACTGATCCTGTTTTCGATCATCACACTGCTGATGCTGCAATTTCTGCCGGCTTATCCTGTCCCGCAGGGCAGGGTAAAGGTCACGTTGCGGCTGGTATCAGGCAACCGGCGCCCTCTGCTGTTCGCCTTGCTCAGCGTGACGCTGTTTCAAGCTGCAAACATGGGCTTGTACGCCTTCCTGATCGGCCTTGGCAGGAATGCCGGGCTGGAGCTCGAATTCATCAGCCAGACGCTCGGCATCTCGAACTGGGTAGCCATGCTCGGCGCCATGCTGGTCATCGTCCTGTCGGCCCGCCACGGGATTTTCCTGCCGATCATGGCCGGTATCCTGATCAATATATTGGGAACCTGGATGTTCATTTACAGCGAGAGCCGGCTGTTCTTCGTTATCGCCAATTGCCTGACTGCCGTGACCTGGAATTTCGGCATTGCCTGCCTGCTCGGGATGGCTGCGCGCTTTGACGAGCACGGCCAGACCGCGGTCTGGGCCGGGTTCGCGTCGAAGATTGGACTGGCTTCCGGTCCGATGGTTGGCTCGCTGATCTTGGCCGACACCAGCTACGACGCGCTGGTATGGGCCGCGCTCGGCATGCTGGTGCTGGGCGTCATCGCCGCATCGATGCCTGCCTGGTCGCTGGACCACCAGCCCGAGATGGCGTCCGTGGCGGGAGGCGCCAAATGAGGGATCTGCAAAAAGACTTGCGCAGCCGCATTTTGAACCTCGCCGGAGAGCGGCTCGTTGCGCTGGGACAGGGCAGCCGAGTGCACACGCTGATCGCAGCCTGGCTCGACCTGCTGGACGATGAGGACTTGCTGGCGCTTGAACCGGATGTATTTTCCTCCCTGCTGTGTGAAGGTTTTGCACGCGCGGCAAGCCGGGAATATGGCCATAGCCTGGTAGTCAGCATGCGCTACGCGTCCGGTAAGGGCGACATGCTGACGGCGTTGCTGATTGTCAACGATGACATGCCCTACCTGGTCGACTCCATCCTGATGGCAATGCGCAGGCAGGCCGTTCCGGCCGCCGCCGTGATGAATGCCGTGCTCGGCGGCGGGAGCGACGGAGACAGCGGGACCACGGGTACAGGGCGGGCAGACGCCAAACCCGAGTCCTTTGTGCTGTGCATACTTAACGAGGAACTGTCCCCGCCCGCGCTGTCGGAACTGGAGAGCCGGCTGGTCATGGTCGCCACCGATGCCGCAGCCGTCTACCGCGACGCTGCCGCCATGGATGGCATGCTGGGCAGCATAGCCGGCAGCGTTGCCGCGCAGGGCGAAGAGGGGAGGGAAGTGCATGACTTCCTCGAGTGGGCGCGGGCCGGCGGCTTTGTCCCGCTCGGCTACGCCTACTACACTGTGAACGCCGCCCGGGCCATCATGGAATGCGACGCAAGCAGCCGTCTCGGCACCCTGCGCGATGGCGCCAATCCGGTGTACAGCGACAGTCTGAAAACAATACACAGCGATGTGGACACCTTGCTGATGGGGCCTGGCGTCCTTGCCGTCGTGAAGGCCGATGTGGCCGGCACGCTGCACCGCGATGAGCCGCTCAATATCATCACGGTCCGGGTCTGCAATGAAGCCGGGGCCATCCTCGGCGAACATGGCTTTGTGGGTTTGCTCACCCGTATCGCCAGCGCAACCCCCTTGACGCGGCTGCCGTTTGTCCGTGGCCGTGTGGCGCAAGTGCTGCGCCTGGCTGGCGTGCGCGATCAGGGCTTTTATGCCGAGAAGTTTATCGATATCCTCGAATCGCTGCCTCGTTCGGAGGTCATGGAGGCCGACGTCGTGTGGCTGGCTCATGTGTGCAGCAGCGTGGTGTCGCTCTACAAGCACCCCCGCACCCGCGTCTTCGCGCGGCGCGACGTGCATGGGCGTCAGCTGAATGTGCTGGTCTACATGCCGCTTGAGCGCTACAGCGCCATGATGGCGTCCAACCTCGCCGACGTGCTGAGGAAAGCGCTGGGCGGAAATGAAGTGCGCTTCCAGACCTTGCTCGCGGGTAGCCCGTTGGCGCGCGTTTACCTGAACGCCAGGATCGACCGCTACGATGTCAACATTGAAAGCCGGATCGAACGGCTGCTGGTGCAGGTGCAGGATGGCTGGCACGAGCAGTTCGCTAAATTGAACGACGAGATTGCCGATGGCGCGGTCCGCATCCGCATGCGCCAGCTTTGCCAGATGCTGCCGCTGCACTACATCCAGTCCACGCCCCCCGACGTGGCGTTCCAGGACCTGGCGACACTGCTGCGTGTCCGCAAGAGCGGGAGGGTTGCCGTTTTGGTTGCAACCGCCAGCGCCGGTGGCACCACGTTGCGCCTGCTGTCCAGCGGCGAGATCCTGCCGCTATCGCGCATCCTGCCGGCGTTGCAGAACGCGGGCGTCAGTATCAACCGCGAACAGTGCTTCACCATGCCATGCACCGATGGTGAGCAGGGCTATGTGACGAGCTTGGCGGTCGATGCCGGCAGCGCCGTCAAGTTGAGACAGCCGCAGATTGTCGATGCAGCCAGGGAGCTCTTTACGTCGCTGTTCAATGGCGAAGCCGAAGATGGGCGCCTGAATGGCCTGGTCATCGAAGGCGGCTTGCGCGTGCGCGAAGTCCAATTGGTGCGTGCGTATCTGTCGTACTGGCGCCAGACCGGCAGCAAGTTTTCTGTACGTTACATGGCAGAAACGCTCCGCCTACGTGCGGACCTGGTCAAGGAACTGGTCGAGGGGTTCATCCAGCGTTTTGACCCCAGTCTGCCCGAAACCCATCGCGCTGGCGCTGTCGAGCGCCTTGCCGCCATCAAGAACAACCTGGCGGCGGTGAATCATGCCGATACCGAGGAAATCCTGGCCGCGCTGGTGGATCTGGTGCTTGCCACCGTGCGCACCAATTATTTCCAGAACGGCCAGCAGGGCGACAAGATCATCTTCAAGTTCGATACAAGCGGCCTGGTGCTGGTACCGGAGCCTCGTCCTTACCGCGAAATCTATGTGTTCGCGCGCCGCTTCGAAGGCGTGCACCTGCGCGGCGGCCCTGTCGCGCGCGGCGGCCTGCGCTGGTCGGACCGGATGGAAGACTATCGCACTGAAGTGCTGGGCCTGGTCAAGGCGCAGATGGTCAAGAATGCGGTCATCGTGCCGGCCGGCTCCAAGGGCGGCTTCGTATGCAAGCAGATGCCGACGGACGCCGGGCGTGACGCTATCGCGGCCGAAGGCGAGGCGGTCTACCGCCTGTTCATTTCCAGCCTGCTGGAGGTGACCGATAACCGGGTGCATGGCGAAATCATTGCGCCTGCGGACACTGTGCGCTATGACAAGGACGATCCATATCTGGTGGTCGCGGCCGACAAAGGTACGGCGACGTTCTCCGACATCGCCAACAGCATCGCGGTCGAGCGCGGCTTCTGGCTGGGCGACGCGTTCGCGTCCGGCGGGTCGAACGGCTACGACCACAAGAAGATGGGCATCACCGCCAAGGGCGCGTTCGAAGCCGTGAAGCGCCACTTCTACGAGATGGAGCACAACATCGACGGCACACCGTTCACCGTGGCGGGCGTGGGCGATATGTCGGGCGATGTGTTCGGCAATGGCGTGCTGCTGTCCAATCAGATCAAGCTGCTGGCCGCTTTCGACCACCGCCACATCTTCCTGGACCCGGATCCGGACACCGCCGTTTCCTTCGCCGAACGCCAGCGCCTGTTTGCGTTGCCGCGCTCCTCGTGGGAAGACTACAGCAAGGACCTGATCTCGCGCGGCGGCGGCGTCTTCCCGCGCAACGCCCGTTCCATCGAATTGTCGCCGCAGATCCGCGCCGCGCTGGACATCGAAGAGGTCAGTCTCACGCCCGAAGAACTGATGCACCGCATCGTCATGGCGCCGGTGGACCTGTTCTACAACGGTGGTATCGGCACCTATATTAAGGCATCGACAGAAACACACGCCCAAGTCAAGGACCGTGCCAACGACCATATCCGCGCCAATGGCAACGCGCTGCGCTGCAAGGTGGTGGCGGAGGGCGGCAACCTGGGCGCGACCCAGTTGGGCCGTATCGAGTTCGCCCTCGCCGGCGGCCGTATCTTCACCGATGCGATCGACAACTCGGCCGGCGTGGATTGCTCCGACCACGAAGTGAACGTCAAGATCTGGCTTGATACGGAAGTCAATGCGGGCCTGCTGGCGGACGCGGACCGTAACGCCATCCTGGAAGACATGGCGCTTGAGGTTGAACAGCTGGTCCTGCGCGACAACAAGCTGCAGACCCAGTTGCTGGTGCGCGAACTGCAGGCGCAAGCTCGGCCGGATGCGGTGGACAGCTACGCTGCGCTGATCAGCAGCTTGGAAGCCGAGGGGGCGCTGTCGCGCGAACTCGAGCAGTTGCCAGGCGACGCCGAGCTGGCGCGCAGGAAGGCCGCCGGCATCGGCCTGACGGCACCGGAGCTGGCGGTTGTCATCGCCAACGTGAAGAACCGCTACAAGCGCCTGCTCTCAAGCCTGCCGCTCACGGAACTAAGCTGGGCCGAGTCGGTGCTCAAACCGTATTTCCCCGAACAACTGGTAGCCACTCGCCGGGCGCTGGCGCACCCGCTTGCCAACACCATCCTGGCGACTGTGCTGGCAAACGAATCGGTCAATCGCTGCGGGCCGTTGATGCTACGCGACCTCGCATTCGAGCATCATGTGGACGACGCGGATGTTGTCAAGGCCTGGGGGCTGGCGTGGTCGGCCTTAAATCTGGCTCCGGTCTTCAGCGCGCTCGATGCCAACGCGCTGGACGTGCCGCGCGATGTGTCGATCATGGTCGATGCCCGTACCCGTGCGCTGCTCAAGTCCGTCATCGACGGCGTGCTGTCGCTTCCTGCGGATCAGCGCTGCGGCGTCGCCATGGAAGAGCTGACGGCATTGTTCGCTCAGCCCGACATCCTCCAGCAGCTGATGCCGCTAAACGCCAGCGCCGACGACAGCCAGTCACTGCCGGCGGGGTTCGTGCAGGCCTGGCGTTCGGTCGATGCCATCGAACCGGTGGCATCCTTCGTGTTCGCCGCAGTCGCCGTGCAGGGTCCCGCAGGCATGGGGCTGGCGCAGCTGCTGACGGCTGGCATGGCGCTGCGCCGACGGACCGGCATCGATACACTGGAGCGCGGCTTGAAGCTGGCACCGCACAGCAAATCGCAGGAACAGCTGCGCAACTATGCGATGCAGGCCATGCGCCGCGCGCAGCAGCGCCTGCTGCTGCAGGTGCTGGCACGTTCGGTCGACAGCGGCGGCCTGGGCGCTGCGATCGAAGCGGTCGACAATGAGATGGGCTTGGCGGGCTGCGCGCCAGCCAGTGAGCTCGAAGACGCGATTCTTGCGGCGTGGGTGTTTTCGGAGCGTGGCGCCAGCCCGGCTTGTCAAGCCGTTGGCGCTCCAGTAGGATGAGTCGGTCTTAAGGAGCGATAAGGAACTTCATGAACGTTGATTTGCGCGATTTGGCCTTGCATCGCAGCATAGCGAGTTTGATCGCGGCACTGGATCGGCCGGACTTCTGGCCCTTGCTGGTCCGCGTGCTGCGCACGTACGTCCATTGTGACAATTGGGTTGCGTTGATGTTTTCCAGCAACGCCAAGCCGGCAGTATTCGTGGAGAATCCGAGCGAGGACGGGAGCCCGGATCCCTTGTTCAACGACTACCTGAATGGTCTGTATCTTCTCGACCCTTTCTTCATCGCCAGCCGGGGACACGCTTATTCCGGGCTCGTTCTTCTCGATGAGGTCGCGCCGGACAATTTTCTGCATACCGACTATTACCGGCTGTATTTCAAGCTCAACGTGGTTGCTGACGAGATCCAGTTCAATACGGTGATAGATAGCGAGCGAACGCTGTGCTTTTCGATGGGGCGTGGCAGGAAGTACGCGCCGGAGGAGGTCGCGTTTCTGCACGTGCTGGCTCCGGCCGTCATCGCGCTGATGCGCAAGCGTTACGATCATGAGGCCGGGAAGGACGAGGCGGCTGTCGTTGAGGCAGGCGCAGTTCTGCAGGTGGATGGGATGGGGGATGCGTTTAGCCGCGTTGGTGGCCCCCGCCTGACAGGGCGCGAAGTGGAAGTTGGCCACCTCTTGTTAAGCGGATTCTCATCAAAAAACATCGCCCAGAAGTTGCGAATCTCCATCGAGACAGTGCGCGCGCATCGCAAGCATATTTACAGCAAGCTTCAAATTAACTCGCAATCCGAATTGTTTGCGACGTTTTACCAGGCGCAAGCAGGCGGGAAGGCGCCATGACAAATCCGGGAACAGTTCCAGTCGGCGTGCATCAAGTAGTCAGCACCGGTCGTGGCACGTTGCTGTGGTTCACCGGTTTATCGGGTTCCGGCAAGTCTACTTTGGCCAACGCGGTATGTGATCGGCTGAAAAGACTGGGACACCCGGCGTATGTGATCGACGGTGATCGTGTTCGGCAAGGCCTATGCGCGGACCTGGGTTTTTCGCGGGCGGATCGTGCCGAAAACATCCGACGGGTGGGGGAGGCGGCGAATTTACTGGTTGATGCTGGAGTGATCGTGCTGGCAGCCTGCATTTCGCCTTTCAGAGATGACCGTGCGCTCGTGCGCGCCATGTTCAATCCGACGGAATATGTCGAGATTTATTGTTCCGCATCGCTATCCGTGTGCGAGGCGCGCGACGTGAAGGGGCTGTATGCGAAGGCCAGGCGTGGCGTGCTCAAGGACTTTACCGGCATTTCATCACCTTACGAACCTCCACTGGACGCGGACTTGTGTGTCGATGCTGGTTTGCAGCCTATCGAGGAATCGCTGGCGGCAATTATGGCGCAATTGTCGAAACGAGGCATTACTTGAGATGCGACGGCTTTGTGTGCGGCTCGCACTGCCATGAATAGCGACGTGTTCGCCTTGGCTGGCGATGTTGCCCCAGCCTTTCAGCGTAACGTCGAGTGTGGTAATGGCATAATCTGACGCAATCCACAAGGCTCTTGGGTGCGTCGTAGTGGCATGTTGTGTATGGTCGGTACTTCTTGACATTTACAGACATTCTACAACATCATGAGACCATGAAAAGTTCGCATCAAGCCATTCTGGAACTCGCTGATGAGCACAGCCTACTGCGTCCGCGTGATCTCAGCGCGGTTGGGCTGCACAGTGTCGCTCTGACCCGACTAGTTAGGCAAGGCCAGCTCGTTCGAGTCGGGCGTGGCCTGTACGCCCGTCCTGACCGCGTCTTTTCCGAGCATGGCACGCTGGCCGAGGTGGCGCGTAGACATCCGAATGTCATCGTCTGCTTGCTGTCAGCCCTGCGCGTGCATGACCTCACCACGCAGTCGCCATTCGAAGTCTGGCTGGCGATTCCCAACAAGGCGCGCACGCCGAAGATGGATTACCCGCCGCTGCGCATCATGCGTTTCTCTGGTGCTGCGCTGACCGAGGGCATTGAAGAATACCAGTTCGACGGCGTGATCGTTCGCGTCACCAATGTCGCCCGCACTGTGGCCGACTGTTTTAAGTTCCGTAACAAGATAGGGCTCGATGTGGCAATGGAGGCGCTTCGGGAGGCTTGGCTGGCCAAACGCGTAAGCATGGACGAACTCTGGCACTACGCCAACCTGTGCCGTGTGGCCAACGTAATGCGCCCCTATATGGAGAGTTTGACATGAAAGAGCGCAACGTGGCGGCATCGGTCCGTGCAAGGCTGCTCAACCGCGCTCGCGAGACCGGGCAGGATTTCAGCTTGGTCCTTACCCGTTACGCAATTGAGCGCTTTCTTTACCGGATCAGTATCTCCACGCATGCCCAACAGTTTTTACTGAAGGGAGCATTGCTATTCGACCTATGGTTCGATATTCCGCATCGCCCGACCAGGGACGCTGATTTTCTGGGCTTCGGCTCGGCGGAGTTGCCGCACATCGAAGGCATTTTCAAGGAAATTTGCATGATCGAAATGCAGGACGGTGTGATCTTTCAGGCTGATACCGTCCACGCGGCCGAGATCCGTAAGGAGGCAAACTATGGTGGAGTACGGGTACTGCTACTCGGCGTGATTGATGGTGCACGTTGCCAAGTCCAGGTCGACATCGGCTTCGGAGATGCTGTCACCCCTGGTCCAGAGGAAGTCGAATATCCCGTGATGTTGTCAGGATTCCCGGCGCCAAAACTCCGCGCCTATCCCCGTTATACAGTGGTGGCGGAAAAGTTCGAGGCGCTGTCGTTGCTTGGCATTGCTAACAGCCGCATGAAGGACTATTTCGATCTGCTGACATTGGCGCGTCACACCGTCTTCGATGGCGAGACCCTTCGCATAGCGGTGGCGGCGACTTTTGAACGCCGGGGGACCGCGTTGACCGCACAGGCTCCTCTCGGTCTGACCGATGCGTTTGCACAGGATGGCCAGAAACAGGTGCAATGGCAGGCCTTCTTGAAGAAGAACCGGTTGGAAGGATTGGCGTTGCACGAGATAATCGCAGAACTTGCCGCTTTCCTGTTGCCGGTCTGCGCGGCGGCATATGCCAACGTGGCGTTCCCAGCTACGTGGCAAGCGGGCGGCCCATGGTCGACCAAAGCGCCGAGTTGACTCGAGCGGTGTTTCAAGCGGTTTTCACGTAAGTGCTTGATTTATAATCGTGAGAACGGCCTGCAAAGCCGTCTAGGTCGGTTCGACTCCGATCCTCGCCTCCAGTATCCTGAAAATCGCCGCTAGCCGGCGATTTTTCATTTCTGCCCCATGTGGTCCGGCCGTGTCGTAAGTGCTTCGATCATGACTGGCTTTGGTCACTGCACAGTAAGCGTCCAGCCACTGCCGTCTAGACTTCAAGCGGCAGCATCTCTGATGATCGAATCGAAGGCACAACAAATTTGTGCCCACAAATTCGATTATGGACACAAATTTGGGAACGGACAGC